>JBGOXC010000168.1:0-3624 GCA_041478935.1 Dehalococcoidia bacterium | reverse complement strand
CCCCATGTTATCTTTATCCTGGCGACTACCGAGGTGCAAAAAATCCTGCCGACCATCCTCTCGCGATGCCAGCGCTTTGATTTCCACCGCCACACGCTGGCAAATACCGTAACGCAGCTAACTCACGTCTGCCAGGGCGAAGGCATTAAAGCGCAGGCGGAAGCATTAAAACTCATTGCAAGGGCGGCTACCGGCAGCCTACGCGATGCCCTGAATCTTTTACAGCAGGTAAATACCTCTTACGGCAACGATATCGAGCTCCATCAGGCGCAGGCGCTGCTCGGCATTTCCGGCGACCAGCGTTCCAAAGAACTGGTCAGCCACATTATTAATAAAGATACAACCGCCGGTATTACGACACTAAACAATGTCAATAACGATGGACTTGACCTGCGCCAGTTTCACCGCGAGCTGGTGGATTATTTAAGGCTACTGCTACTGGTTAAAACCGGCTCCAGCGAGTCTATGGAGCTTACCGAGGATGATATTAAAGAACTGAAAGAACTGGCAAACAAAGCCACATTGACGCAAATAATAAAAGCGGTCAAGCGTTTCGGGCAGCTTGAATTGAGTCTGGACAATTATTCAACCCTCCCCCTGGAGCTGGCAATAGTCGATTCTATTCTGCCGGAGGCCGAGGCAAAAGAGGAACCCATCCACCGTGCCGAACCCGAACCATTAGTCCGTAAAGCACCACCCAAGGTATCTCCACCGCCCGAACAAAAAAAGGTCCAGCCGGAGGAGAAAAAGACCACCAACCCCGAACCATCTCCCAAGCCGGCGGTCGCGGAAAAACCCATTCCCCAAAAACCGGCGAGTGCGGTAGCCAACCCTTTGAACAACGGCAATCCCATCGCCCAGCTGCAGAGCCAGTGGAGCAAGATGATTAACGAGGCACCGGACGGCATGGGCAAGACCCCGGCCGCCGCCCTGCTGCGGAGCGCCCGACCTAAAGAAATCATGGAAGACGTCCTCGTACTTTCTTTTAAATACCCGATGCACAAGGATAATATGGAGAAACTGGAAAATCAGAAGATGGCGGAGAAAATCGTCAGCAGTTTTATGGGGCGTCCCTGCAAGGTGCGCTGCGTTTACGAACATGAGAATAACCACCTGGTGAAAGCGGCGATAAAGATGGGCGCCCGCGTCATCGATACGGAGGAAACGAAATGATGAATAGAAATATGATGCAGCAGGCGCAAAAACTCCAGGCGCAGCTTTTAAAAGCGCAGGAAGAGCTGGCTAACCTCAACGTTGAAGCTAGCTCCGGCGGCGGCGCGTTAACCGTCGTCATGAACGGCCAAATGCAAATACAGTCGGTTAAAATCTCTAAAGAGGTCGTTAACCCGGAAGAAGTAGAAATGCTGGAGGATTTGGTGCTGACCGCCGTCAAAGAGGCGCAGGTTAAAGCGCAGGAAGCCGCCGCCAAAAAGATGGGCGCGCTAACCGGCGGCATGAATATACCGGGATTGATGTAGAAAAGGAGCGCCTGTGTCCAAACAAGAACCCACCCCCGCCAACGACGCCATCGGCAGGCTAGTGCAGGAATTTAGTAAACTCCCGGGCATCGGGCCCAAGAGTGCCCAGCGTATTGTTTTTCACCTCTTACGTAATTCGGAAGACAAAACCAAAGCCCTCGCCGAGGCTTTAACATCTCTTAAGCAGCGGGTCAACATATGTTCCGTCTGTTGCAACGTTACCGAAAGCGACCCCTGCCCCATCTGCCGCAATCCCCAACGCGATATCAGCCAGGTCTGCATCGTCGAGCAGCCGCAGGATATCCTGGCTTTGGAGCATACGGGAGCCTATAAAGGACTTTACCACGTTCTCCATGGAGCGATATCCCCCACCGAAGGCATCGGCGTGGATAACATTAGAATCCGGGAGCTGCTAGAGCGCTTCGAAGCCAACACGGTTAAAGAGGTCATCCTCGCCACCAACACCAACACCGAAGGCGAGCAGACCGCTATGTACCTCTCCCGCGTGATTGCCCCCCTCGGCATTAAAGTGACCCGCCTGGCGCGCGGCTTGCCCTTCGGCACGGAATTGGAATACGCCGACGACGTTACGCTTACCCGCGCTTTAGAGGGTCGGCAGGAGTATTAATAAAATCCCTCTTAAACTCCCTTAAGGTAAGAATATACCAATGGACGAAAAGACAAAGCGGGAACTCTTTCGGCGAGCAACCACTGCCGAATTAATGAAACAAGAATTCGAGCAGACTTTACCAGAAAGGATAAAACGTTATCTACAAGCTAAACCTCATGAAATCATCCCGAACACACCTTTTGCTGCACCGTCATCAGAATGTAGTTTACTTTTTCGAGATGGTCATTTCTATGCGTGTATAGCACTTGTCCAAGCCGTAGCAGAAGCCATAGTAAGGTATATGTGTGATATAGACTTCAAGAAACACGATAAAGTCTTTGAGAAAAATGTAGATAAGCTTCATATAAGGAAATTTATCGACGACAAGTTAAAAGAATCCCTACTCAAAATATGGGATAGAAGAGATGATTACCACCATCTGAATCCAACGGTGAACTCTGATAAACAAACATTGGAGAATTTAGCAAAAGAAAAAACTTGTCTTTTGGTTGACGTAGAAAAAAATATATTTGAATTCAGTTATAATAATGATGGACGAATAATCCCCAAACATCCTCAATATTGGAAAATTTACAACAATCAGACGGAAGTACTTCTTCGATTTGAACCTTGAGAGAATAAATACCAAGGAAAAAATGTCAGACCCGCGTGAGTACCAAACGGAATCCATCGTCATAAAAAAAACGAAACTTGGCGAGGCGGATAGCATCCTCACCTTCTTTACCCCCCTCCTCGGCAAGATACAGGGCTTTGCCAAGAGCCTGCGCAAACCCAAGAGCAAGATGGCAGGCCACTTGGAGCTGCTCATCCATAGCGCGGTGTCTTTTTCAAAGGGCAGGGGCAGTATTGACACCATCACCGGCGCGCAGACCATCAACGCTTTTTTACCCCTGAAAAACGACCTCTGGTTAACATCCTGCGGGCTTTATGTTTCCGAGCTGATTAACCAGTTCACCGCGGAGCACCAGGAGAACTACGGACTCTTCCAGCTGATGTTAGAGACCCTTAACCGACTCGGCGAGGCGGAAAATAAAGACCTGGTCCTGCGCTACTTCGAGCTACACCTGCTGGAAAGCGTCGGCTACCGACCCCAGCTTAAGGAATGCGTTACCTGCCACCGCCCCTTAGACCCCGCCACCAACTATTTCAGTCCTGCTGCCGGCGGTATGCTCTGTGCAGACTGTGGCCTGAACCAGCCGTTCTCCTATCCCCTTTCCGTCAACGCCCAGAAAGTGCTGCGGCTCTTGCAGAATGAAGATTTTTCGGTTGCCGCCCGTATTAAGATTGACGCCGAGCTTGCCCGCGAGATGGAAAACGTTATCGGCGGCTACTTTAAGTACCTGCTGGAAAAAGAGGTCAAATCCGCCGCCTGGCTCGATACCTTGAGGGAACAAAGACTGCAGTTTAAGCGATAAGTCCCTCTAAAACGTCATTCCCGCGAAAGCGGGAATCCAGCGTGTCCCTTATTTAAAGAAGAAACGGGTAAGGAAATAAATCCTGTCGCACGATAGAATG
>JBGOXC010000227.1:0-2706 GCA_041478935.1 Dehalococcoidia bacterium | reverse complement strand
TGGTTATGATTCCATCGGCTGCGGCATTGTGGCGCCGGCGATTCTACTCAAAGGCAGCGAGGAGCAGAAGAAAAAATACCTGCCCGGCATTGCCTCCGGCAAGGTTATCTGGTGCGAAACGTTAAGCGAGCCTAACCACGGCTCTGACCTCGCGGCGATAGAAGTCTTTGCCAAAGAAGAAACGGACTATTTCGTCGTCAATGGACAAAAAATTTGGACGACCAATGGCCATTTCGCCGACTGGAATGCTTTAGTCACCCGCACTGACCGCGCCGCCAGCCCCAATTACCGCGGCTTGACCTTTTTCCTCCTCGATATGAAAACACCGGGCATAACCGTCAATCCCATTATTAACATGGCCGGTCACCATGAGTTTAACGAGGTATTTTTCGAGGATGTTAAAATCCCCAAGGAAAATGTCGTCGGCGGGTTGAATAAAGGTTTTTACGTGGTGATGTCTCTGCTCGACTATGAGCGCACCACCGACACGGTCTATGCCATTGCCGCCACTTATATCGAAGATTTGGCTGAATACGCTAGTAAGAACAACCGAATGACACCAATTATAGAAAACAGACTTGCCCAGCTAAGAACCGAGTGTGAAGTAGCCCGCCTGCTGCATTATCGCGTCGCCTGGATGCAAAGCAAGGACATGGTGCCTAATTACGAATCGGCGATGAGCAAGGTGTTCAGCTTTGAGCTGCACCAACGGGTATCGGCTTTAGGCATGGAGATAGCCGGGCAGTTCAGCCAACTTACCGAGGGGTCGGCGCGCGTGCCCATGTTCGGGCGGATACCATCCTGCTACCTGCGCTCCTTCGCGTTTAGTCTGGAGCAAGGGACATCGGAAATCGACCGCGACGTTATCGCCCAGCGCGGATTAGGACTACCCCGCTTACGCTAGGATTTTTCGGAGGCATATTTTGGATTTTGGCCTGAACGAACAGCAGGAAATGATGCAAACCCTGGCTAGGGACTTTCTATCCGCCGAATATCCGGATAAAGTCCTGAAAGCTATGGTCAAAGACGAATTAGGATACACGACCGAACTCTGGAAAAAGATGGCGGCAACGAACCTGTTGGGACTGTCTTTGCCAGAGAAATACGGTGGCGTGGGCGACTTTCTGGATTTAGTGGTGGTATTGGAGGAGATGGGGCGGGTATGCTTCCTGGGACCCTATTTTTCTACGGTAGTGCTGGGAGCTTCATTGATAATGCAGACTGGTAGCGAAGGCCAAAAGCAAAAATACCTGGCTGGCATCGCCGAAGGTAAGATTATCATGACCCTGGCGCTCAACGAGTCGGGGGATAGTTATACGCCCGATGAAATTGAACTAAAGGCAGTATCAAAGGGCGGCTTTTACGTTTTAAATGGCACCAAGATATTCGTGCCCGATATCCAATCGGCCAACTATTTCATTTGCGCGGTAAGAACTAAAGAGTCTAGTGACTTAACGGATGGCATAACGCTGTTTATTGTCGATACAAATACGGTGGGAATAACGGTTAAGCCTTATCAAACGGTCGCTGGCGATAAGCAGGGCGAGATTTTGTTTGAGGACGTTAAAGTTTCGGCGAAAGACATTCTGGGGGAAGTAAATAAGGGGTGGCAGTATCTCGAAAAAACATTACAGAAAGCTAACATCGCCCATTGCGCGGAAATGGTCGGCCTGGCAGAACAAGCTTTAAAACTTACGCTAGACTACGCTAAAGAGAGGATAGCCTTCGGGCATCCCATCGGCGCTTTCCAGAGCATCCAGCACCGCTGCGCCGATATGAAAGTAGATGTTGACGGGGCGAGGTTTACTACCTACCAGGCAGCCTGGAAAATCAATGAAGGGCTGGATGCTGCTAAAGAAACAGCCATGGCAAAAGCCTTTGTCAGCCAGGCGTGTAAACGGGTAATGCACTCTGCCCACCAGGTTTTTGGCGCCATCGGCTTTACCGAGGACCATATCCTCCAATATTACATCAAGCGCACCCGGGCTTATGAGTTCAGCTTTGGCGGAGCGGATATGCAGCTGGCGAAGCTGGCGGGGTTATATCGTTAAAAATATGAGAGCTGATAGAAACACCGGGCAAACCTATAAAGATTTTTGGGATTGGCTGCGACGTGACCATATTATTTGGATAATTGTTATATTCTTCGCATACGGCTGGTATCTCGGTTCTACAGAAAAAGTCTAAATAGCAATATCTATTTTCAAAATATCTTTATCTATGAAAATCCATCGTTATGTGATAAGATTTTAAACAATGACCAGCCAGAGTAAATACACTATCGTTTTTCAGCCTTCCGGCCTGCGGGGTAAGGTGGTGAATGGCGTGACCATCCTTAATGCAGCACGGCAGTTGGGGGTGAGTCTAGAAAGCGTTTGTGGAGGAAAGGGCACTTGCGGCAAGTGCAAGATAAGAATTGAGGAAGGCAATTACGCTAAATATGGCATACAGTCTAGCGTTGCCGCCACTAGCACTAAAGACGAAGTAAATGCCAAATTTTTGAATAAGCAACAACTAAAGCAAAACTACCGTCTCGCCTGCCAGACTAAAATCCATGGCGATGTGGTGGTCTTCGTCCCGGAAGAGAGCCGCAAAGGACAGCAGGTGGTACGTAAAGAAGCCACGGCACGTAAGATAAAACTCAATCCAGCGATAAAAAAATACTACGTCGCGCTAAAACCGGCGACATTGGACGATACCACCGGC
>JBGOXC010000117.1:0-5016 GCA_041478935.1 Dehalococcoidia bacterium | reverse complement strand
CGTACACCATCGCTAAAAACGATAGACAAATTGCCATCAACAGCGCTTTACGTGTGGATTTACGCGGCCAGGTCTGCTCGGAATCGGTCGGTACGCGACAGATTAGCGGCACCGGCGGCCAACTGGAGTTCACCCGTGGCGCTTACATGTCCAAGGGGGGCAAGGCTTTTATCTGCCTCCACGCCGCTCGGGAGGGTAAAGACGGCAAGCTTGTCTCTAATATCGTGCCCACCTTAGAGCTGGGTGACATGGTAACCGTCTCCGCCTCGGACGTCTCATATGTTGTCACGGAATACGGCATGGTTAACCTTAAGGGTTTGAGCGTCTGGCAGCGCGCTAAAGCGCTTATCTCTATTGCCCACCCCGCCTATAGAGACGATTTAACCAAAGCCGCTATCAAAGCCGGATTCATTACTAGGGGGACGATAGGGCTGGGGTTTTAGCGTCACCGAGGCAGGAAAGATGAAAAAAGAAGACGTGGCAATAATGCAGCGTATCGACTCGATAGTCTGGAATGAGCTTGTCTCGGTATTGACGGCTCATCCTAAAGAGAGTTTGCATGCCCCAACCTCCCCCAAATGGACTAGCCGGGATGTGTACGCGCACATGGCTCGTTGGCTAAATTATTCCAACAATCTGATTGAAGAATACTGCGCCACCGGGACATTACCTGATTCCGGAACCTTAATCGAAGAATTGAATGCGCGCTGGCAGCGGGAAGATAAAGACGTGGAATTAAATGCTATAAAAGAAAAAGCCTTGACGGAATTTACCCGGAGGCAGCGGATTATCGCATCTATCCCGCTAGATAAATGGGACGAAAAGCTGTGGCGAACCGTCAGCTACGATGGCGCAACACACTATGCCGCACACTTGAACTACATCATAGTTGACCGCTGAAAAGAGGGGAAAACCTCAATATTTCTTAACCGACTCACTCTCATTTAGCTTGACAATAAACTCAATCACATGCTATCTTTAAATACGGGCTTCAAGCAAAAATTCTCTTCCCCGGTCCGTCTTGAAAGACGGTTTTTTATTTAGTAGAGACTGAAAAGGGTAGGAAAATGAAAAGCGACGCTGTGAAAAAAGGTGTGGAAAGAGCCCCCCACCGCTCCCTCCTTTACGCGCTGGGCTGCACGCGGGAAGACATCGGCAAGCCATTCATCGGCATTGTCAACAGCTATACGGATATCGTCCCTGGCCACGCCCACCTGCGGCAAATCGCCGAGGCGGTCAAGGAAGGCGTGCGCGCCGCTGGCGGCGTTCCCTTTGAGTTTAATACCATAGCCGTTTGCGACGGCATCGCTATGAACCATGCTGGCATGAAATACAGCTTGCCGAGTCGCGAGTTGATTGCGGACTCCGTGGAAATCATGGCCGAGGCCCATGCCTTCGACGCTTTAGTCTTTATTCCCAACTGCGATAAAATCATCCCCGGCATGTTGATGGCATCATTAAGGCTTAACGTGCCCTCTATCTTCGTCAGTGGCGGCCCGATGCTAGCGGGCAGTCTAGACGGCAAGAAAATCGACCTTAATACTGTCTTTGAAGGCGTCGGCACTTATGCTGCCGGTAAAATGACGGAGGCTGAATTGACGCTTATAGAGCAGCAGGCATGTCCCGGTTGCGGCAGCTGCGCCGGCATGTTCACCGCCAATACGATGAACTGCCTGACTGAAGTTTTAGGCATGGGCTTGCCCGGTAATGGCACTATTCCTGCTGTGGATACCCGTCGTCGCGCTTTAGCGCGTCAAGCCGGCGAGCAGGTGCTTAAGCTGCTAAAAGACGATATTCGCCCCCGCAGTATCATCACCGCCGATGCCATCTTTAACGCTTTTACCGTGGATATGGCACTGGGCGGCAGCAGCAATTCCGTGTTACACCTCATGGCTATCGCCAACGAAGCCGGTATTGATTTTAAACTGGCTACGGTTAATGAAATCAGCCAACGTACGCCTTATCTTTGCAGCTTACGCCCCGCCGGCCCCCACCATATTGAGACGCTGGATAAAGCCGGTGGTATTCCCGCGGTCATGAACGAGGTGAAAAGCCTCCTTAAACTTAAGTGCAAAACCGTCACCGGCAAGACTATCGGCGACAATATTGCCGGCGTGAAAAATCTGAATCCGGAAGTCATCCGTCCGATGAAAAACGCCTATTCTCCCACCGGCGGCTTGGTCCTTCTTTTTGGTAACCTTGCTCCCGAGGGAGCAGCGGTGAAAAAAGCCGCCGTCGCTCCGGAGATGATGAAACATCGCGGTCCCGCCCGCGTTTTCGACTCGGAAGAAGATGCTACTAAAGCCATCATGGGAAAAAAGATAAAGCCCGGTGACGTGCTGGTCATCCGCTACGAGGGTCCAAAGGGCGGACCTGGCATGCGGGAGATGTTGACACCCACCTCGCTGATTACCGGCATTGGACTGGAAAAGGACGTGGCTCTAATTACTGATGGTCGCTTTTCCGGCGCTACCCGCGGCGCTTCCATCGGCCACGTTTCTCCGGAGGCAGCCTCCCGTGGTCCTATCGCTGCCGTTAAAGAGGGGGACATGATAAATATTGATATTCCAGGGCATAAGCTCGATGTAGAGCTGACGGATAAAGAAATTTCCGACCGCCTGGCTAAGCTGCCGGCATTCCAGCCGAGGATAAAGACGGGCTACCTTGCCCGTTATATTGAAAACGTTACTTCGGCCAGCACCGGGGCGGTTTTTAAAAAATAACAAACAAGGATAAAAAGAGATGGCTAAATTTGATAAAAAAACCTATCCAGGTGTAAGTGAAGAAGAGAGAACTAAAAATATCAAAGAAATTGGTCATGATATAGTTCACGGTGAAAAAACTAATTATACCCGACGTCGAAAAGACATTAAGAAAAAATAGAGAATGTATTATATAGTAGGTAAGGATGGGGCTTTATGAAAAAAACTGGTGCCCAGATTTTATGTGAAAGCTTAATCGCCGAGGGCGTGGATGTAATGTTCGGCTTCCCGGGCG
Source organism: Dehalococcoidia bacterium (assembly GCA_041478935.1). Lineage (GTDB taxonomy): Bacteria > Chloroflexota > Dehalococcoidia > Dehalococcoidales > RBG-16-60-22 > RBG-13-51-18. Next base: position 2,019 of record JBGOXC010000117.1, on the reverse strand, counting down.
GGGTTTTATTGCCCTTCTATGATACCCTGCCGCAATACCCGCAAATCCGCCATATCCTCGTCCGCCATGAGCAGGGCGCTGCCCATGCCGCCGATGGCTATGCCCGCGCTACCGGTAAGGTGGGCGTTTGCATAGCTACCTCCGGCCCTGGCGCCACCAATCTGGTCACCGGCATCGCCAATGCCTACTTGGACTCTGTCCCCATGGTGGCTCTAACAGGTCAGGTGGTCAGGGCGCAAATCGGCAAAGACGCTTTTCAGGAAATCGATATCACGGGCATAACACTGCCTATCACCAAACATAGTTATTTGCCGACGGATACCGCCGCGCTGGCTAAAACCGTTAAAGAGGCTTTTTATATCGCCCGCACTGGTAGACCGGGTCCTGTTCTTATCGATATACCCAAGGATGTGTTTACCGACCAGGCGGAGTTTGTCTATCCGGATAAAGTGGACCTGCCCGGTTATAAGATTCCCACGCACGGCCACCCCACCCAGCTTAAGAACGCCGCTAAGCTGATTAATGAGGCTAAACGACCCCTCATTATTGCCGGACGGGGCGTTATTATCTCTGGCGCCAGCGCCGAGCTTAAAGAGTTGGCAGAAAGGGCGCAGATACCCGTTATCACCACACTCCTCGGCATCGGCTGCTTCCCGGAAAGCCATGTCTTGAGCTACGGTATGGCAGGTATGCATGGCACTGGCTATGCCAATACAGCCCTGGAGAATTGCGACCTGCTCATTGCCATCGGTATGCGCTTCGACGACCGCGTCACCGGCAAGGTAACCGCCTTTGCTCCACATGCTAAAATTATCCATATAGATTTAGACCCGGCGGAAATCGGCAAGAACATCCCGGTGGATATCCCCATCGTTGGCGATGTGGCGGCGGTTCTGCATGCCATGCACAAGATGGTTGAAAATAATAGTCGCCTTGAATGGATTCAGCAACTTGATGAATGGCGTAAACAGCACCCGATGTTGGATATCCATGACGGCGATAAGCTCCTCCCACAGCGCATTGTTCGCGAGTTATATGAAGCCACTAAAGGCGATGCCATCGTCGTCACCGGCGTTGGCCAGCACCAGATGTGGGCAGCGCAGCACTATTTCTTTAATAACCCGGATAGCTTTATCTCCTCTGGCGGCTTGGGCACCATGGGTTTTGGCCTCCCCGCCGCTATGGGCGCTAAAGTCGGCCGCCCGGAAAAGATGGTCTGGCTCATCGATGGGGATGGCAGCTTCCAGATGACAATTCAGGAGCTGGCTACCCTGGTGCAGGATGATATTGCTGTAAAAATTGCTATCATGAATAACGGGTATCTCGGTATGGTGCGGCAGTGGCAAGACCTCTTCTACAAAAAGAACTATGTTGCCACCCCCCTCTCCTGCCCCGATTTTGTTAAAGTCGCCGAGGCTTACTGCGTCCCTGGCTTAAAGGTGACCAAGCGTGAAGAAATAAGACCGGCCATTGAAAAAGCGATGAAACATAAAGGCCCATTTTTACTCAACTTCATGGTGGAGCCGGAGGAAAATGTTTACCCCATAGTGCCGCCGGGAGCCGCTAATATTGAGTTTATCGATCAGCCGAAGAAAGAGGTGTCCGCATGGCAACGACGAAGCACACCCTAGTAGCTCTGGTCCAGGATAAACCTGGTGTCCTCAACCGTGTGGTGAGTCTCTTTCGCCGTCGCGGCTTCAATATCGACAGCATCGCCGTTGGCCATAGTGAGGTCTCGCATCTCTCTCGCGTCACCATTATCGTTAACGGCACTACCGCCACCGTCGAGCAGGTACGCAAACAGCTGGATAAACTAATCGATGTCGTCAAAATCTCCGATATCACCGCCGAAAAACTCACCAGCCGGGAACTGGCGCTCGTGAAAGTGAAAGCCACATCCGTCACCCGCAGCGAGATTTTAGAAATCGCTGATATCTTCCGCGCTAATATCGTCGATGTTGCTTCGGATTCATTGACGATAGAAATCACCGGCGACGAAGACAAAATCGAGTCAATGCT
>JBGOXC010000166.1:0-3651 GCA_041478935.1 Dehalococcoidia bacterium | reverse complement strand
TATCGCCGAAGCGGCTTTCCCTTATTGTGAAGCCTGTTCGATTAAGGACAGTAAAACCGAAGCCGGAGGTTAGAGAAATGGCAGAAAAGAAAAAATCTACTGAAAAAGAAAAAATGACCGTCGTCCTCTTCAGCGGGGCTGTGGACAAAGCCCTGGCGGCGGGTATTTTAGCCACCACCGGCGCCAGCATGGGGATGGACGTGAGTATGTTTTTCACCTTCTGGGGACTAAACATCCTCAAGAAGAACGAGGGTTCACCGGGCGGTAAAGGCATCATGAAAAAGATGCTCAACTGGATGAACCGGGGCGGCTCGAAGCGACTAAAGCTCTCCAAGTTCCACATGTTCGGCATGGGGACGGCGATGATGAAAAAGTTCATGAAGGAGAGTCACATTCCCTCAATCGAAGAATTCATCCAGATGGCGAAGAACATGGGCGTTAAACTGGTTCCTTGCTCCACATCCTGCGGCGTGATGGGCCTAGAAGAAGGAGGTTTCCGCGAAGAGGTCGGCAGCCTGGCCGGAGCCGCCTTTTTCCTGAACGAAGCCCGTCAGTCAAAGGTAACCCTGTTTATTTAAGTCGGAGGATTTAAAGATGAAAGCAGACCAGACTTTAGATTGTGTGGGCTTGTATTGCCCAATGCCAATCGTGAAGACGGCGGAAAAATTCAAGGAGCTAAAGGCGGGTGAAGTGCTGGAAATCATCGCCGATGATAAAGGCATCAAGTATGACATACCCGCCTGGGCACAGGCTACCGGCAATGAGTATCTGGGGATGGAAGAAAGCGGCGGGGAGATACGCGTTTACGTTAAAAAGACAAAGAAGTAAAAGCGCTATCGATGATAAAAGAGAAGAGGGGGCTATTAAAAGCCCCCTCTCATTATTTAGCTTAATAGCGCCTTACATAATCGGCATGTATTTCTTAAGCTCGTATTCGGTCACCTGGGTGCGGTACTCATCCCAGTCTTTTTTCTTGTTTTCGATAAAGGAGTTAAAAACATGCTCGCCGAGGGCTTCCCGTACCAGCTTGCTGCTTTCCGTCAGTTGAATCGCCTCATCAAGGCTGCCCGGTAGCATAGTGATGCCGCGCTTCTCTCTTTCTTCGGCGGTCATCTCATAGACGTTTTCCTCAATAGGCGTTGGGGCCTGCAGGTTATTTTTAATGCCGTCCAGCCCGGCGGCTAACATAACGCTGAAGCAGAGGTAGGGATTGCAGGCGGGGTCCGGCGAGCGGAACTCAATGCGGGTGGCTTTTTCCCTGCCCGGGCGGTATTCCGGCACGCGGATGAGGTCCGAGCGATTCCGCCTGGCCCAGGAGAGGTAGACCGGAGCTTCGTAGCCCGGCACCAGCCGTTTATAGGAGTTGACCCACTGGTTACAGACGGCGGTAATCTCCGGGGCGTGCTTGAGTAGACCGGCGATATAGCTCTTGGCTTCCTTGGAGAGGTGATAAGAGTCTTTAGCATCGAAAAAGGCATTATGGTCGCCTTTGAACAACGACTGGTGCACGTGCATGCCGGAGCCGTTAATACCGAAGACCGGCTTAGGCATGAAGGTGGCGTAAACACCGTTTTTCAGCGCTACCTCTTTGACCACCAGACGGTAGGTCATAACGCTGTCGGCCATGGTGAGAGCGTCTGTATAACGCATATCGATTTCATGCTGGCTATTAGCCACTTCATGGTGGGCGTATTCGACGCCGATACCCATTTTCTCCAGCTGGATAACCGTATCGCGCCGAAGTTCAATAGCGGCATCATGGGTGGTCAGATCGAAATAGCCGCCCTGGTCGAGGAATTCGGTGCCGTTGCCATCCTTAAAATAGAAGTACTCCAGTTCCGGTCCGACGTAAAACGTAAAACCAAGGTCAGACGCTTTTTTCAGGTTTTTCTTCAACACATATCGAGGGTCGCCTTCGAAAGGTTCGCCACCCGGTTTTAAGATATCACAAAACATACGGGCGGTGGCGCGGTGTTCCGGCGGATTCCACGGGAGGAGCTGCCAGGTATCAGGGTCGGGCAGGGCAACCATATCACTCTCATCGATGCGGGCAAAACCCTCAATGGAAGAGCCGTCAAAACCCATGCCTTCTTCCAGTGCCCCCTCCAGTTCTTCAACGGTAATAGCGAAACTTTTTAAAATGCCGAGTATATCCGTAAACCAAAGCCAGATAAACTTAACATCATGCTCTTTAGCCATCTTGAGGATGTATTCCTTAGCCTCCGCCTTACTTCTTTTCACCATTTGTCCCTCCTATTCTATTATCTAAAAATATTATATTTTTGAATAATTATATTTTAAAAGAATAATGTTACGAACGGATTACGGAGGGGTTACATTTTTATGAAATACAGGTCTATGACTGTGCATTTTTAACGAACCGGTAGCCGATATTACGCACGGTCTCGACATAGGTATGGTTGGCGTCCTCAATTTTACTGCGGAGCCGCCTCATGTGTACATCCACGGTGCGGTCGCCGCCATAATAATCGTAACCCCAGATCTTATCCAGCAGGGTTTCGCGGGTGAAAACACGGCCCCGATTGCGCGCCATCAGTTTAAGCAACTCATACTCTTTAAAAGTAAGGTCGGCTTTCTTGCCATCCACGGTTACCTCACAGGTTACCGAGTCGATGGTGAGACCGTTGCACTTTATTAGTTCGGTGGTTTCGGTGTCCGGCGTTTTTTTAAGCAGGCGGTTAATCCTTAAAAAAAGCTCGGCGTCGTTATATGGGTGGATGATAAAGTCGTCAATCTCGCGGTGATTGTCCAAGCTGGCAACCATTTTGGGGGATAACAAGGCGATGACTGGCAGATTTCTGCCTTTCTTCAGGTTTTTAATGAGTTCCCAAAGAGAGTCGTCGTAGCTCTCGGGCATGACTAATAGAGCCAGGTCCGGTCGCTGTTGGGCAGCGGTACTAAAAGCGCCTTTGTAACTCGCGCTAGAGCACTTAAACCCATGCCGGCCAAGGCTGGCTTGAATTGGCCGGGCTGTTTTAGCTTCGCCGGTTATTATTAATAGCTTTGTCATCGTATCTATTCCACCAGTAATTAAGTGAATCTGGTTTACAATATCATTATACCATCTAACCCATAAAAGGTAGATACCACCTTGGTAAACTAAGATATCTGCGTTTTTTATACTAGCTTTTTATATTGGATGTTAACAAAAAATTTAGAGGGTTAATGATGATTTTTATATTTTGTTTATCATTTTGAATTAATATGTAGGCATAGGCGGTTTAGGAAGCGGGAATGGTTAACAGTCTAGAAAGAACTAAATCAGGGAAGGGGTCCACCGGACTTGTGGCACGTGATAATATCACGCGCCTCGAGTTGCTTTATGAGGTAAACAAGAAAGCTGAAAATAGCACAACCCGCCTGCAGGATATGCTGGAACAGGTAATTATGATGAGCCAGCGCGTCCTCAATGCCGATGCGGCTTTGGTGCTTTTATTCCGGGACTATGGTCAGGAGCTGTATTACGAGGCTACCACCGGTCCTGTAGGCAAAGCACTGCGGCAGGAAAAAATGACCGGCCAGTATGGCATCGCCGGGCAAGTAACGCGCACTAATAAACCGCTAATCGTCAATGATGTCAGCCGCAGCACTAATTTTCATCAGATAATTGATGATGCTATCGGTTTTGCC
>JBGOXC010000127.1:0-4621 GCA_041478935.1 Dehalococcoidia bacterium | reverse complement strand
TGTTGCCGGCGGGATAAACCCGACCTTCGACATACCTTTATGGGTTGTCTTAAGCGCCCATGCCGCTATTGCCATGGGCACGCTCACGGGAGGCTGGCGTATCGTAAAAACGATGGGGCAAAAGATAACCAAGTTAAGACCTATTGATGGCTTCTGCGCGGAAACGGCGGCCGCCTCCAGTATTTTCCTATCCACACACATGGGTATTCCCGTCAGCACCACCCACGTTATCACCGGGGCGATATCAGGGGTGGGGTCGGTACAAAGGCTTTCGGCGGTGAGGTGGGGGGTAACATTAAGAATTGTTTGGGCGTGGATTTTTACCATCCCAGCCGCCGCTATCATCGGACTGGCGATTTATTACTTAATCCACCTGTTTATGTAATTATTCGTTAAGCAGGGCGGCGATTTCCTTATCACTTACGTGACGCACCTCTCCCTCTTTCAGGTCGCCCAGCTTTAAGTTGCCGATGCGTATACGTTTTAGCGCTATTACGGTATACCTTAACCGCTCGAACATGCGGCGCACCTGCCTTTTCCTGCCCTCGTGAATGATGACGCTGTAGTTGAAGGGATTTTGTGAAATTTCTCTGATTTTGGCAGGGTGCGTCATGCCGTCTTCCAATAGGATGCCGCACTGCAGCTGCTGTTTCTCTTCATTGTTTAACCTGCCCTTGATGGCTACAAGGTACTCTTTTTCGTATTCAAATTTGGGGTGGGTTAGGCGGTAGGTAAGGTCACCGTCATTAGTGAGTAGCAGGAGACCGGTGGTGTCTATATCCAGTCGTCCCACCGGGTAGAGCCGGTAGCGCTGATACTTTTCTGGCAGAATATCCAAAACCGTGCGGCGTCCCTTTTCGTCGCTGACGGTGGAGACGATGCCCGCCGGTTTATTGAGCATCAGGCAGATTATTTTATCCGGCTTAAGGCTGACAGCCTGCCCGTTGAACATGATATGGTCTTTCTCAATATCCAAGGGGTGGTTGAATGATTCGGCTACTACGTCGTTAACTTTAACCTTGCCCTGCTTAATGGCTTCCGCCATACGCCGCCGCGAGCCAACGCCAGCTTCGGTGAGGGCTTTAATCAGGGGTTTTATCGACATGCTGTCCTTTTTATTTAGATTTAGTTACCTGGCATAACTGTGATTTGCAGGGAAGGAAGCCGGAAATCGGGTCCAGCGTTTTATCGTCCACCAGCAGATTGACATTAGCTTCACCCGGCCAGTGATGGGGTAGCGAGACGACACCAGCCAAGATAGAATCGGTTACATTTGCCCTCATTTTAATGCTGCCCCGCGGTGAGGTGATGGTTACTGTATCGCCGGTCTTTATCTGGCGGGGGGCGGCATCGGCAGGATTAATATCCACCAGCGGTTCCGGCATCAACTTGCGGAGTCGAGGGATATTCCGGAACTGGGAATGGGTATAAGCCATCACCCTGGCGCCTGATGTCAGCACCAGCGGGTAAGCGGCGGTCAGGTCCGGTCGACTTAGTGGGCTTTCCGGCGGTTCCTGATACACCGGCAGAGCTTCGATGCCGTGTTCCGTCAGGACGCTGGAGGCGATTTCTACCTTGCCGGAGGGAGTCTGGAATCCCGTTTTTTCATAATGCTTTTCCGGGCGGGGCTGATAATCAAGTTTAATGCCTTCCGGACGTTGCTTGAGTTCATTAAAGGTTATCTTCATCGGCTCAAGGATATGGTCAACGCATTGCTCGAAGCTGCCATCCCAGAATAAGTCTCCGAACCCCAACCGCTGCGCCAGCGCGGCGTAGATATCAAATTCCTGGCGGCATTCACCGGGAGGGTCAACCGCTGGCTGGATTAGCTTAACACAACCACCGGCATCGGTCAGGAGGATAGGCCGCTCCAGCCAGGACGCAATGGGCAGAACGATATCCGCCATCTCCGTGCCGGGAGTATGGAAGTACTCGCTAACGGCGATGAAGTCGAGTTTATTTAAGTCCTCGATAAAGCGGCGGCTGTTGCCAAAAAACTGGATATCCAGTCCGCTAGAGAAAAGGGCTTTAATCGGGTATGGTTGGCCGCTTTCAATCTGATCGGTTATGGCGTTCGACTGCATTTCGCGGTAGCGTTGCGTCCAAATTGGAAAGCGTTGTGAACCTACGCCGGGCGGCATGTTGTTGACTCTATCGTGGAGGGTAATGTCGTTAGTCTTGCCGGCGGATTGAGGACCGAGTTTATTGCCGCCAGTAACGCCGATATTGCCGGTAAACGCCGCCAGCAGAATGACGGCGCGGTGGTTCTGCACGCCGTTGCTATGGTGGGTAGTGCTGTTGCTGCTCATATGGAGTCGGGCCGGTTTAAGCGAGGCGTAAAGGCGAGCGGCTTCAATGATTTTATCGGCGGGCACCCAAGTAATTTTAGAAACATGTTCTGGAGTGTATTTCTGTACCAGTTTTTTCAAGCCATCAAAACCAACCGTCCAGTTTTCGATGAAAATTTTATCGTAAAGATTTTCATTAATGATAACGTTCATAAAGCCCAATGCCAGGGCACCATCGGTACCGGGACGGAGCTGGAGGTGAATATCAGCTCTGGCGGCGATAGTAGTGCGACGGGGGTCGACGACGATGAGTTTAACTCCTTTTTCCCTAGCTTCCATGTTCTCCTGCCAGACAGCAGGTGAAGATATTACCCCCGACCCCCATATCAGCTTGCACTTGGTTGCCGGGTCTAAACCGGAGCCGGAACCAGCCATATAGGACCATTCCGCGCCGTAAGTCAGGTTGGCGGCAATCCAGGTGCCGGAAAAGCAGTTGCTGCTCTCCGTGCAATAGTTGGGCGAGCCGAAGGCATGAACCAGGCGGTGGAAATAGGGGCGGGGCTCTTTGGGATAGGCAATCCAGAAGACGACTGATTCCGGCCCATATTTATCTTTTACTGATTGCAGATTCTCGGCGATAATATCTAAAGCTTCGTTCCATGAGATGCGCTGCCATTTACCTTTGCCCCTTTCCCCCGCCCTTTTTAAGGGGTAAAGGAGGCGGTCTGGGTGGTAAATAAAATCTAACTGGGCTTTCCAACGGGGACAGTGTGCCACCTTGGGGTCAGCGATTTCTATTTTAGTAATTTTGCCGTTCTGCACGTGGACCGAAGTAGGGCAGGTATTGGTGCACATGTAACAGATACCGTCTTTTATCTCTGTGGATTTTGCCATTTTAACTTCCTCTTTAACTGCCTCGATGGTGTTATTTATTGAAGTAATTATAACAGCATTTCAATCACTGATAAAATATTGTGGTATAATCTGGTTAAAAGCAGCAGGAGTAAAGCAGACTGGAAGGATTAGAACTAGCCCGCCAAGCCGTCGACGCCGCCAGCGATAAGCAGGCCGGTAATATCGTGCTGCTGGACGTCCATGACGTATCCAGCTTTGCGGACTATTTTGTCATCTGCTCCGGCGAAAGCGGACGGCAGATTAGCACTATCAGCGACGAAATTGAAAAAACGCTAAAGAAGAACGGCGTCCTGCCGCATCACCGCGAGGGGGGCACCGATTCCGGCTGGCTCCTGCTGGATTATACGGACGTTATCATCCACATCTTTGACGCGGAGGAACGCAATTATTACAAGCTGGATGAGCTCTGGCAGAAAGCCAAGACCGTTTTAAAGATTCAGTAATCTATCTATTCGTAAAGCTCGTTCTTTTTAAAAAAATTGGCTATCTCTATCTCCCCGTTTTCCGGCGAGTCCGAAGCGTGCGTGGCGTTCCGCTGGATGTCTATTCCATAATCTTTGCGTATCGTTCCCTTATCGGCTTTAGCCGGGTCGGTCGCACCCATGAGCTTGCGGATGAGTTCCACCGCTCCTTCGCCCTCAAAAACGGCAGCCACGATGGGCGTAGACGTAATATATTCCACTAAATCATTAAAAAACGGTTTGCCCTTATGGATGGCATAGTGTTTTTCTGCCAGGGCTTTATCCATATGCAGCATTTTAAGCCCAATCAATTTTAGTCCCGCCCCCTGCAGCCGCCCGATAATACCGCCCGCCAGACCTCTTTCCATGGCGTCGGGTTTGATGAGAACCAGAGACCTTTCCATCAATTACTCCTTATCAATCAAAAAGTTCTTTAAGAGTATTTATATCAACCTTTTTCAGGCTGTCTATAATCAGGTCGGCTTTTTTCAGGCTTTTACTCGGGTGACTATTCGTCACGGCCACACATTTCATACCGGCACTTTTGGCGGCAGCCACGCCAGCGATAGCGTCCTCGATGACCACGCAGTTGCCGGGCTTTACGCCGAGTTTTTGCGCCGCCAGCTGGAATATCTCCGGGCTAGGTTTACCCTCCACCACCTCCGTGCCGTAAGCGATAGCCTGGAAAGCATTTTCAATGCCCAGTCCCCGTAAAATAATATCGATGTTGGCCGCCACCGCCGATGAGGCGATAGCCGTCTTGATGTGATTTTGGTTGAGTGACTTTATCAATAGGATAACTCCCGGTAGCGCTTTAATGTTCTTGGCAACATTATGGCGGTAGATGGCCTGTTTCTTCGCGGAAATGGCTTCTACTTGCTCTGGTGTCAGCTTATCTCCGAGGGCGAATTTAACAATCGTATCGTGCCGCTGCCCGAAGTGCCGCATGAAGTCCGC
>JBGOXC010000196.1:0-3185 GCA_041478935.1 Dehalococcoidia bacterium | reverse complement strand
CAGCGCGTCGCCGTTGTTATCCACCACCACCTTTATCGAATTGGGGTCCTGAAATTCCTCCTGTGTCTTAATGGGAGCTAAAAGATTGGCTACCAGGATTTTTTTTTCTTTTAACATCGGTTTGACTGCCAGGTCAATCATCTCTGGCATGACCATCGGTTCGTCGCCCTGAATCATGACGACGATATCCACTTTCCTGCCACTCATCTTTTCAATTTTTTCTGTTGCTTCGGCGACTCTGTCAGAAGCTCGCTCATGCTTATCAGAAGTCATTATTCCCTTAGCTCCTATCGATGCTGCATACTGCATGATTTCCTCGTCGCAGGTAGCCAGGTAAACGTCATTAAGCGTCACCGCCATTTTACAGCGGTAATAAATATGCCCGATCATGGGAATCCCCAGTATCTTCGCTAAAGGTTTCCCGGGGAAACGCGAAGAGCCCATGCGGGCCGGAATGATGCCGATGACATTCATTTATTTACACCTTCTTGAAAAAGCCCCGGAGTAAATCGCCCTGCATAGAAACATCCAGCAATCCCTGCAGTTCGTTTACCTGGTCGAGGGGTAATTTGCCACGCAGCTCCAGACGATTTAAAGTGCTGATATCCAGCCCGTTGGACATAATTTCCAGTGGCGTAAAACCCGCTCTTTTGGTCATTTCGGTGAAACTTCGTAAGGAAAAGAGCATGATATGGCGGTCTCCCTCAATAATCCTGTCCACGCGTTTTTGAGTTCTTTCGTAATACCTCACTAAAACGGAATCCGCTGAAGGAATCTCCAGGAGCAACAGCCCGTCTTTTTTCAGTAATTTGTGCGCCGTTTTTAAAATGTTCAAAGGTTTAAAAAGATGCTCCAGCACGCCCCAGAGCATAATTACATCGAATTCTTCGGATAATTCGATATCATAAATGCTTTTATTAAGGATGTTGAGTCCAAATGTTTTACGGGAAAAATCAGCGGCGAATTGATTGAACTCGATGCCTGTGCAATTCCATCCCTTTTCCTGAAAAACGCTAAGGACCTCGCCCACACCGCTGCCGATATCCAGCACCTTGCCCGTTTTACTGACATACCGGATAATCTGGTTGTACTTATTTACCGCCAGTACATTGCGCCGGTAATCGATAGAGGGGATAAGCTTGATTTTATAAAAATCGGTATAGGGCGCTTCGTTATATAAGACGTTGATGATTGAGGTCTTTAACCGAGGCGACACGTAGACCATACCGCATTTCGTACAGCGGACATGCCGGAACCGGTTCACGACAAAGGCGCTGCTGATTTCCTTTTTGCCGCAATTATAACAAGTAGCCTCTTCAAAGTACTGCGGAATAGGTTTATCATCTTTGAAATACTTGGCCAGGACGCTGTCGAAATGCTGGTAGAGTTTATCGAGGTTGGGGTTGATGCGGGACTCATCAATCATGCTAGGTTTTCCTTGAGCTTCGTCATTTGCTCGCGGCAACTGTTGCCCAGGAACAGGATATCCAGGCTAAAAGCCATAAAGCTATACTTTTTAGCGATTTTATCCAGGACTTGTTGGTAGTCCGGCTGAATGACATGGTATCCCAGCGATACTTTCTTATCGGCGCAGATTTTCTCTACTCTTTTAAGGGCTGCCGCCACGTCTTGGTGCTCGAATTTTCCGGGCATGCCTAGCGAGCCGGATAAATCATAAGGACCGATGATGCAGCCATCGACGCCTTTGACGGCAAGGATGGCTTCGAGGTTTTGAACTGCATCGATATGTTCGATTTGAACGATAACGACGCTTTCTTTCTCTTGCCAGTCGCGGTATTCCTCAAAGCTGCTGCCGTATCCCTGGGCTCGCGCCAGGCCGACGCCCCGCGTGCCGACCGGCGGATACTTAACGGCGTTTACGGCGGCTTCGGCCAGCTTTTTCGAATTGACCATCGGCACAATCACGCCGTAAGCGCCGGCATCCATCACCCGCTTGATAACCGTAGGGTCATTCTCGCCAACTCTGACCAGCGGTACAACATCACAGCCTTCGATGACCTGGATAAGTTGCTGCGCGATATCCAGCGTGATAACGCTATGCTCCATATCGATTACCAGCCATTCGAAGCCCGCTTTAGCCATTATTTCGGCTGTAGCCGTATTGCCGAGCGTAATCCAACTGCCTAGAGTAACTTCTCGCCGCTGCAGCTTTTTTTTCAGCGTATTAGTCTTCATAATTGCCTCGAAACACTGGTTGTTATTGTCTACATAAATATATCATATAAAGGGATATGGGGCAATATTACTAAATGTCTTGTGCGCTTGGTTTAAATCCGGGGTATGGCGCTGGTCAAAAAGCATCCATCTGTAATATTATATGGCTGATGAAAGCATGGATTGACGTCACTGTCCCGCTGCGCCACGCCATGGTGCACTGGCCGGATAACCCGCCGGTAGATATTAAGCGGGTTCTCGATATCGACCGTGGGGATAGTCACACCATTTCCCAGCTTTCTCTGGGGTCGCACACGGGCACCCACATGGACGCCCCGGCTCACTTTATCCGTAAGGGGATAGGTATTGACAAAATGCCCCTCGATGCCACCATCGGCAGGGCGCGGGTGATAGAGATTAAGGATACCGAAGCGATAAAACCAGAGGAACTCACCGGTCACCGTATCCGCCGCGGCGAGCGTATCCTCTTTAAAACACGGAATTCATCAAGGGTATGGCAGACCGACGCATTTATTGAGGATTTTGTCTTTATTTCCGGAGAAGCCGCCGATTTCCTCGTTAAGCGCGGCGTTAAAGCTGTCGGCATCGACTATCTTTCAGTAGGAGGCTATCAGCGTAACGCCGGCGATGTACATCGTATATTGTTGGGGGGCGGGGTATGGATAATCGAAGGGCTTGACCTATCGCGGGTCAAACCCGGCAGGTATGATTTGATATGCCTACCGCTGAAGCTAGATAGGGGCGACGGCGCACCGGCGCGGGCGATATTGCGGCCAGTGTGAATAAACCACCAGGAGAAATCCCCCCATAATTACCGTTTTGTTTTCGCGGGGCTTAAATCCTCTTTTATATGAACTATAAAAGCTTTAATTTCTTTGGGAGATAAATAGCCCCGGTAGAAAATGGCTACCAGCAACCCCCAAGCGATTACCTGGGCGAATAATGAGATTCCGGTGAAACCACGCAAGCCGAAGGAAGACTCCAGATAT
>JBGOXC010000124.1:0-4721 GCA_041478935.1 Dehalococcoidia bacterium | reverse complement strand
TTAACAATCAGTTAGTATTATATAATTAATGATGATGAAGGTGAGGCGTATGAAGAAATTAAATTTTAAAGCATTTCTCCTGGTTTTTGTCCTGGCAGTAGCGCTGGGAACGACGTTACTGACAGGCTGCGTCAACGTTACCAGTTCGGACACAGGTATAACAACAACTACCACCACGGCGATAAGTGAATCCTGGACGCCGCCGGCAAGCGATGGTTTATTAACGCAACTACCGAATTTAGCTGACGTGGTGGCGCTGGTTAAGCCATCGGTAGTAGCCATTAATACCGAAATCACGGCTTATGATATCTTTAACCAGCAATATACACAGGAAGGCGCCGGCTCCGGCTGGATTATCGACCCCAACGGCATAATCGTCACCAATAACCACGTCGTTGAAGGGGCGAAGACAATAACCGTGACCACCGATGACGGAGTCACCTACCAAGCCGATATCAGCCGGGTATACACCGACTCGTTAAATGACCTGGCAATCATCAAGATAAACGCATCCAATCTGCCGTATTTGAAAACAGGCGACTCAAGTAATATGCGCATCGGCGACTGGGTAATCGCCATCGGCAATGCACTGGGACAGGGGACACGCGCTACCGAGGGCATCATTAGCCGCAAAGGGGTTGAACTAGAAATGGACCAGAACCAAACACTTTATGACCTCCTAGAAACGAGCGCTGCCATCAATGCGGGTAATAGCGGCGGGCCGCTGGTCAACCTGGAAGGCGAGGTGGTCGGCATCACGAGCGCAAAAATAGCCAGCGTAGGAGTGGAGGGGATGGGTTATGCCATCAGCATCAATACCGCTTTACCGATAATCCAGGAACTGGTCAACAAAGGCTACGTAACCCGACCTTATATCGGCGTGAAGCTATATACCGTCGATCAGTATGCGGTGGTGCAACTAAACCTTCATGTGGATGAGGGCGTGCTAATAACCGAGGTAGTTGCCAACGGGCCAGCCGATGAAGCCGGGCTGGAACAATACGATGTTATCGTGAGCATCGGGGGAATAGAGGTTAAGACCGTTGCCGAGTTAATGAGAGTTTTACACACATCAACCATCGGTGAGCCGCTAGAAATTAAGTACTGGCGGGGCGACCAAGAGTACACGACGACGGTAATACCCGTTGAAACCCCGCATCCATAAAGGGATAACACATAAGCACAAATAAAAAGGGGGGCTTGACAGCCCCCCTTTTTATTTACCTACTCATTACTTAAAGTACCAATGCGCCATCAACCACAAGGAAGCGAGGATAGAGATTGACACGTCTGCATAGCTCTATTTTATAGAAAACTTGAAACTCCCCTCCACCGTGGATTACGCCCTAACACTGTGTTTGGTGTAAGCTTTTGCTCATAACCACACTTCTGGCACTTTCGGTATTGCACGCCGGATACTGGATGTCTGGTTACGCGCCACTTATGTTTACAACTAGCCATGTTATTCGCCCCCTCTCCAAGAGATACTACACATCTTTTTTCAGTCTATTCTTTAACTAATAATATTACTCCTGACCAGTTTAGTCAATATTACGTCAAGTATTATTTGGGACTAATTTTTAGAAATATGTTTTATGTTCATAGTTAAATACAGTCATGCGATTCTTTTTATGCCCAAGGTTAAACGATAGCCGCTAATCTTCTGCTCTTCCTGTAAATCAACATCGTCAGGGATGCCCTCGACAATATCGTCGGCGAGAGTCTCCTGCCGGATATAGTCGGCAAAGGCAGATAGAGCCTGCACGAAGAAGGCGCCGCCGTCATGATACACAATGATGCGGTCAGCTATTTCATAACCAGCGTTGCGGCGCATGGTCTGCAGGCGATGGACGATTTCACGGGCGACACCCTCCGCCTGAAGCTCAACGGTGATATAGGTTGAAACCCCCACACAGGTTCCCGTCTCGCTAACCGTCGCATAATTAGCCACTTCAAGCCCGGCCACCTTTTCCGGCGTATCGGTTTTTAATTCCTTGATATTCAATTCTTCAAGGATTAGAGGGGCGACCCTTTCCAGTGCGCGGGCTTCATAATCCGAAGCGACACTGACGTAAAGAGTTTCCAATGGCTGGCGGATTTTTAAGCCGCATTTGTTACGCGCCGCACGACCCATGCTGCAGACTTTCATCGCCAAACGGTTATCGTCGGCAAGCTGGTTATCAACCATAGCAGTATCGGCAACCGGGAAATCAACCAGGTGCACGCTTAATGGCGCGGACGGATAGACGGTACGCACCAGATTCTGATAAAGCTCCTCGGCGAGGAAGGGCATAAAGGGGGCGAGCAGTTTGGTTAAGGTTACCAAACAGTGATAAAGCGTGTTATATGCCGAGAGCTTATCGGCATCGTTTTCACTCTTCCAGAAGCGCCGGCGGCTGCGGCGGACATACCAGTTGGAAAGCCCATCAACGAAAGATTCTATCTTGCGGCCGGCATCGGTGTAGTTATAGTTTTCCAGGGCAGTATCAACGTCGGCGACCAGCTGGTTAAGCTCGGAGAGAATCCATTTATCCAGCTCGGCGGCGGGTGGGGGGAAGGGTTCCGCCGGTTTATAGTTATCAATATTGGCGTACATGACGAAGAAGGAGTAGACATTCCAGAGAGTCATGAGCAACTGGCGGTTGATTTCCGCCACCATCTTCGTGTCGAAACGGCGTACCGTGCCGGGCGGCGCCGATGTATAACAATACCAGCGTAAGGCATCCGCGCCATGCTGCTCAACGACCTTAATAGGGTCAACGACATTACCGCGGCTCTTACTCATTTTCTTGCCCTGGACATCCAGCACCAGCTCCAGGCAGATGCAGTTTTTAAAGGTGGGGCGGTCAAAGAGCAAAGTGGAAATAGCGTGAAGACTGTAAAACCACCCGCGGGTCTGGTCAACACCCTCGGAGATAAAGTCTGCCTGGCCGGTTTCTTTATCGAACAGAGTTTTATTTTCAAAGGGATAGTGGGTCTGGGCAAAAGGCATCGAGCCGGAATCGAACCAGCAGTCCATGACCTCCGGGGTACGCTGCATAGCGCCGCCGCATTTGCTGCAGGTAAAAGTGACCGCGTCCATATAGGGGCGGTGTAAATCCAACGGCTCTTTAAAGCCTTTGGAACCTGGTTTGCTTTTAAGCTCTTCGACGCTGCCGACGCATTCAAAAGCGCCGCACTTTTTACAGCGCCAGATGGGCAGTGGTGAGCCCCAGTACCTTTCGCGGGCGAATGCCCAATCCACATTATTTTCCAGCCAGTTGCCAAAGCGCCCCTTCTTAATATGCTCCGGATACCAGTTAATTTTCTCGTTGCCGGCGATGAGCTTATCCTTGATGGCCGTAGTTTTGATGTACCATGTAGTCTTGGCATAATAAAGCAGCGGGGCATCGCAGCGCCAGCAGAAGGGATAGGTGTGCTTGATAGTACCCCAGTGGAAGAGCAGGCCGCGTGATTTAAGGTCTTCCATGATAAGCGGGTCGGCGTCTTTGACGAACTTGCCGGCAAAGGGATAACTGCCGGTGATTTTGCCCTGTAAATCAACCTGCTGCACAAAATCCAGCAGCAACTCTTTCCCAGCGTCAAAGTCAACTTCGCCGAAGGCGGGCGCGACATGGACGATACCCGTGCCGTCCTCCATGGTAACGAAGTCGCCCTGAATGACTTTATAGGTAAGGTTTTTATTAGTTTTTTGGGCTGCCAGCATACCGTCTGCCTGAAACCTTAACCTTTCAATATTAAAGGCGTGGGGATTGAACAGAGGCTGGTACTCCGTGCCGACCAATTCTGCCCCATTTAGCTTTTTATCCTCTTTATAATCTTTAAGGTCTAATGTTCCAACCAAACGCGCCGCCAAGATGAGGTAATCTTTTTCGCTTTGTAGTAAAACGTATTCAGCATCAGGCGCGACAGCCAGCGCGGTATTGCCCGGCAGGGTCCAGGGGGTGGTCGTCCACGCCAAGAAATAGACTGGTTTATCGGTGGGCAATTTGGTCTTTGCTTTTTCCGCGACCCTAAACTTTATGTAAACCGATGGGTCTTCCGTATCGTCTACATATCCCTGCGACACCTCATGGGAGCTTAAAGACGTGCCGCAGCGCGGACAATGCGGAGTGACGCGGTAGCCCTGGTAAATGAACCCCTTATCCCAAATCTGCTTCAGCGCCCACCAGACGGATTCAACATAGGTGTTATCCATCGTCTTATAAGCATGGTCAAGGTCAACCCAGTAAGCGATGCGCTCCGTGAGGCTGTTCCACTCTTTTAGGTATTTAAAGACGCTCTCGCGACAGCGCTTGTTGAACTCCTCGACACCGTATTTTTCAATCTGGTCTTTGCCGGTAAAACCCAGCTGCCTTTCGACTTCCAGCTCGACGGGTAGACCGTGAGTATCCCAGCCGGCGATGCGGGGAATATAATAGCCCTTCATGACCTTATAGCGGACGATAACGTCTTTCACCGCCCTAGCCAGGACATGATGGATGCCCGGGTTGCCGTTAGCAAAGGGGGGGCCTTCATAGAAAACGAAGCGCTTTTTCCCTTTACGAGACGCCACACTTTTTTCAAAGATGCCTTTATCTTTCCAGAAAGCTAAGACACTTTCCTCCAGTTTAGGAAACTCCACCCGGCTATTAACTGGTTTAAACATAGACTGCTCCTGTTTTTATTTTAGGCAATCATAGAGATTGCCACATCGCTATAGTTCGACAGGCTCACCATGA
>JBGOXC010000204.1:0-3061 GCA_041478935.1 Dehalococcoidia bacterium | reverse complement strand
TACAGCCAATATCGACCAGATAAAACAAGCCGCACAGCTGGGGATTATCAGCGGGGTGACGACTAATCCTTCTCTATTGGCTAAAGAAACCACCGCCGATTACGAAGCCGTGACGAAGAAAATTTGCTCCATTATCAGTGGGCCGGTTTCCGTGGAGGTGCTTTCCGAAACCGCAGATGAGATGATAAGGGAAGCACGCGCCAAGGCAAAATGGGCGCCCAATGTTAATATCAAGATACCCATTACCGCCGAGGGACTGAAGGCGACCTCCGTCTTAAGTAAAGAGGAAATTAAAGTTAATATGACATTATGTTTTTCAGCCAACCAGGCGCTGCTGGGGGCGGTGGCGGGTGCGACCTACGTTAGCATCTTCGTCGGGCGGCTGGACGACGCCGGGCAGGACGGCATGCAGGTAGTGGAGGACACCATCGCGATACTAACGAACTACCCGGACCTGGAGACACAGGTAATCGCCGCGAGTATACGCAATCCCATGCATGTTACATACGCCGCGATGGCAGGGGCCGATGTGGCGACCGTGCCTTATGCGGTTTTGATGCAGATGATACAGCATCCATTGACCGATGTAGGAATTAAACGCTTTTTGGCTGACTGGAAAAGTGTAGCCAAGAAATAAAAAAAATACCCCTTCCCCCCGGGGAAATGGGACCAGTGAGGTGGCACCATGGAAATGAACGCAATCCCAAACGAAAACAACAACAAGACAAGCCCTAACGAAAGCGTCAAGGCAAGCCCGAATCCGAATTTAAATATCGCCGAGCTTGAAACCAAGACCAAAGAAGAGCTCGTGGAGATGGCTAAAGAGAAGGGAATTGCCACGCCGGCAACGCTCAAAAAGCATGATATCATCATGCGGCTGCTGGAGACACACACCGAGGAACAGGGCAATATCTTTTGCAGCGGCATATTAGAAATCATGGCGGACGGCTATGGCTTCCTCCGGCAGGAGACCCTGCTGCCCAGCCAGACAGACGTTTATATATCGCCGTCGCAGATACGCCGGTTCTCCTTACGCAACGGGGATATGGTCACAGGGCAGGGGCGCCCTCCAAAGAGCAACGAAAAATATTACAGCCTATTGCAGGTCGTCGCCATCAATAGCCTCAACCCCGAGCTGAGTAAGGGGCGCCAGCCCTTCGGGTCGCTAACGCCGACCTTCCCGGATAGACTGCTTGACCTGGAACACTCGCCTACCGACCTCTCCACCCGCCTCATCAACCTAATCGCTCCCATCGGGCGGGGACAGCGCGGCTTAATTGTTTCACCGCCCAAGGCCGGTAAGACGTTATTATTGAAATCAATCGCCAACTCTATATCCACCACTTATGAGGATATCCACCTGCTAGTATGCCTCATCGGCGAGCGTCCGGAGGAAGTCACGGATATGCGGCGCTCGGTCAAGGGCGAGGTTATCGCCGCTACGTTCGATGAAATGGTAGAAAACCAGACACGCGTGGCCGAGCTGGCGCTGGAAAGGTCCAAGCGCCTAGTGGAAAGCGGCAAGGATGTGGTCATCCTACTCGATGGTATAACCAGATTGACGCGCGCCTACAACCTGGCGATGCCTTCCAGCGGCCGCACGCTATCCGGCGGCATCGACCCCGCTGCCCTGCATCCCGCCAAGCGCTTCTTCGGGGCGGCGCGCAATACAGCGGAGGGGGGCAGCCTAACGATTATCGCCACCTGCCTTGTTGACACCGGCAGCCGCATGGACGACCTTATTTACGAAGAGTTCAAAGGCACCGGCAACATGGAGCTCCACCTCGACCGGAGGCTATCGGAAAGACGTATCTTCCCCGCCATGGATATACAGCGGAGCGGCACGCGTCGAGAAGAGCTGCTGCTGGACGAGGAAACACTCAAGCAGGTATGGCTGCTGCGGCGTATGGTGGGCATCATCGCGTCGGACTCCAACAACTTTATCGAGGCGACGGAACGCGTGCTGGACCGGATGCGCAAGACAAAGACCAACGCCGAGTTCCTAACGGGCTTGCGGGATATATAGGGTTTTACCCCGTATCTAATAACGATTAGGTAATTGTACCTCACCCCCTTACCCTGAAGAGTTGACGCCCTTCGATTTCACTCAGGGCAAGCCCCTCTTTGACACCCCGCGACTTTTGAGTAATCTTGAATATATTCTGTTAAAGTCCTATGATGTAGCCGGACAGGAGAAAAACACTCATGCAAATTAAAAAGACGTATACTGAAGTAAGCCCGGAACTGCTTTTCGCGGAGATAAGAGATTTTACGCTGAAACAGGGGGCGACGCTGGGGGAGAACAAGCTGGAGACCTTTACCCTGCCGGATGAATCGGCGTCTTTCGGAACGCGGGCGACGTTGACTTTCAACACTAAGGGGGAGGCGGGGAAGGGGGGTAAGGAATGCCTGCGGGCGCACATCGTGGGGATGGCGCGGGGCGAAACGAAGCTGATGATTGATGCCGATGAAAAGCTCTTCGCCAAGGATAAACTCGCCGCTTTACAAAACGACCTGGACTTTATCTTCGGCGAATACGAAGTAAAGTAAAGTCCCCTTTTCCCCACCAATGGATTCCAGCCTACGCTGGAATGACATTTTTGTTATTACCTCGCTTTGGGGTAAGAACCTAAAATCTTTACAAAGACCGCATGGTCTTCCAGCGCTTTCAGAGATTCCGCTACCACTTTTTCCTCGCGGTGGCCGGCGAAGTCCATATAGAAGTTATATTCCCAGGGCTGGTGACGGGTGGGGCGGGATTCCAGCTTAGAGAGATTAATTTTCCTTTTGGCGAACTCACCAAGGCAGTCGTAAAGAGCGCCGGGCTTATGCTTAAGGGAAAAGACGATAGAGGTCTTATCGCTGCCGGTGGGCGGGGAGTCCTCTTTAGAGAGGACGAAGAAGCGGGTGAAGTTATGCGAATTATCCTCGATTTCCCGGGCGAGTATCTTCATGCCGTAACGCTCGGCGGCGCGGGCGGAAGCGACAGCAGCATAGTCCAGGCGCTTTTTCTCTTTTATCATCCTAACGCTGCCGGCGGTATCGGAGGCAGGGATGATTT
>JBGOXC010000103.1:0-5390 GCA_041478935.1 Dehalococcoidia bacterium | reverse complement strand
TCCTTGACTTTAGACCACCCCTCCGCCTTTACCAGCCGCCGGCACGCCTCTATGTTTTTGGCGCTCATCACCACAATTATATGGTCGATTTTTTTACAACCCTGGAAGGTATCTAACACACGCGCTAAAGCGGGGCGGCCGCTAATGGGGGCGAACATTTTATCAACGCCCCCCATCCGCTCGCTGCCCCCCGCCGCCACGATTATGGCGGAGACTTGAATATTACCCATCAGACTCCTCTTCCTTCCCTCCCTTTAACCCCTTAAAAACCGCCTCCCTTAACGTCCCCGCGATAATGATTTCCATATCTTTAGGGGCGTTTACCTTTGCCCCTGTCTTGGGTATAATGCACCGCTTAAAACCCAGTCGGGCTGCCTCCACCAATCGCCAATCCATCTGCGGGGCAGGCCTTAGCTCTCCGCTTAAGCCCACCTCCCCCACTGCCGCTGTCTGCGGGATTACCTCCGCATCTCTATAACTTGACGCAATCGCCAAAGCCATGCCCAGGTCGGCCGCCGGCTCGCCCACCTTTAAGCCGCCCGTCACGTTCACCATCACATCCTGGTTGCCCAGCTTTAGCCCCACCCGCCGCGAGAGCACCGCCGTCACTACCAGCAGCCGATTAAAGTCCACGCCATTGGCAGTACGCCGCGGCTGCCCGAAACTGTTGATGGTTGTTAGCGCCTGTATCTCTACGAGTAGCGGTCTGCTCCCCTCGATGACCGGCACCACCGCCGACCCCACGGTTTCCGTCCCCCGCTGTGATAGGAACGCCAGCGATGGGTTCGCCACCTCGACCATCCCCTCTTCTTTCATCTCAAAAACACCGACCTCGTTGGTCGAGCCGAAGCGGTTTTTGACGCACCGCAATAATCTGTAAGCGCTGAAAGGCTCGCCCTCTAAATAGAGAACGACGTCTACGATATGCTCTAAAACGCGCGGGCCCGCGATGGCGCCCTCTTTAGTAACGTGCCCCGAGATAAAGACGGGCACGCCGTGAATTTTTGCCCACTGCATCAAGCGCATCGTGCAGTCCCGCACCTGCGAGACGCTCCCCGCCGCCGAATCCCCACCGGGTATATAGACTGTTTGAATGGAGTCGACAATCACTAAAGACGGCGCGGACTGCTCCGCCTGCTCAATCACCGCGTCCAGGTCGGTTTCCGCCAGGATGAAAAGCCCCTCTCCTTTTAGCCCCAATCGCCTCGCCCTTAGCTTTATCTGCGGCGCTGTTTCCTCGCCGGTAACATAGACCACGCGTTGGCGCACGTTAGCGATGGACGCCGCCGCCTGCAGTAAAAGGGTAGATTTGCCGATGCCCGGGTCGCCGCTAATGAGAACTAACGACCCCGCCACCAAGCCTCCCCCCAGCACGCGGTTGAACTCGGCGAGGGGTAAAGGGGAGCGGTCTTTAGCCTCGATTTCTACCTGCGAAAGCTCTTGCGGTAAAGCGGCCGGTCCCGTCCGCCTTAAGGCGACCTCTGCCTTAATGGTCATCTCGCTAAAGGTGTTCCACTGGTTGCAGTCCGGGCATTTGCCAAGCCACTTAAGACTCTCCTTGCCGCACTCTTTGCAGACGTAAACGACTTTAGCTGAGGATTTGCTCATAGCATGACTTTACTAGATTTAAGAAAAGAAGGCAAGGGGAAAAGGGGGATGGATTTTTTAGCTAAGCGGCCCAATATGCAGTCCGCTCATTATCGCCAACATCACCGCCGCCGCCATTACCGACCCTATCTGGCCGCCGGTATTAGCGCCCACAGCGTGCCATAGGAGGAAGTTCCGCGGATTGGCTTTCTGCCCCTCTTTTTGCACCACCCGCGCGGACATCGGGAACGCTGACGTCCCCGCCGCCCCCAAGAGCGGGTTAATTTTGCCCTTGCTTAAAACCCGCATCAGCTTGCCCAGCGCGACGCCTGTCACCGTATCTAAAGAAATCGCCAGGAGTCCCAGCGCAAACACCAGTATCGTGTGCCACGTCAGGAAATTCCCGCCCAGCATGGACGCCCCGATGCACAGCCCTAATAAAAGCGTGACTATGTTGGCGATGGCGTTTGATGATACGTCCATCAGCCGCGCCACCACCCCGCTCTCTTTAAGCAGGTTACCGAGCATGAGCATACCCATCAGCGGCGCGCCCATCGGGGCTATAAGTATGGTGGCAATCCCAGCAACGATGGGGAACAGGATTTTCACCTTCCTGGAGACCTGTTTTTCTCCGGGCGGCATCAGCGTGGCGCGCTCTTTTTTGGTCGTCATGAAGCGCATAATCGGCGGTTGGATAATGGGCACTAAAGCCATATAGGAGTAAGCCGCGATGGATACCGCCGGCAATAAGTCCCGCGCGAACTTGGACGTCACGTATATCGCCGTCGGACCATCGCAAGCCCCGATAACGGCGATGGACACCGCCTCCTGCTTGGCAAAGCCCAGTCCCAGCGCCAGCAAAAGCGTAATAAATATGCCGAACTGCCCCGCCGCCCCAAAGATGAGCACCGTGGGGTTCGCCAGCATCGGCCCGAAGTCTATCATCGCCCCCAGCCCAAGGAATAACAGCACCGGGAAAATTTCAGTTAAAACACCAGAGACATAAAGCAGGTTAATCACCCCGCCCTGGTCACTGGCAGAAAGATTGGCTAAAGGCAGGTTCCCCAGCACCACCCCGAAGCCAATGGGTATCAATAGCAGCGGTTCGATTTTCCGGCCGATACCCAGGTAAAGCAGCAGACATCCGATGAGTATCATGACGGCGCTCTCCCAGGTCAGGTGCATGAACCCCTGTCCCAGGCTGTTTAAGGCGTCTAAAAAAGCGTCCATCTGGTGCTTTTATCCTTTATTTCTTCTCTTCTTTGTCCTTATAGGGGAAGAGTTTGTTGAGCAGGCGTATCAAAAGCGTCAGCAGGTACAGCGTGATGAAGGTTATGCCCATCCCCGCCACGGTCATCGTTAGCCCGAAAGTCCAGTCCATCTTTTCTCCTGCTCCCTGCTTTTATCCCACCATATAATATTGCCCCACCGACTTTTTAAATCGATGGGGCATAAAAAGCGATTAGTACTCGATGACGGCGATTTTTTCGCCGGGCTTGACCACTTGGTCGGCTTTTACGCCGATTTCCACCACCTTGCCGCTCACCGCCGCCAGTATGGGATTTTCCATTTTCATGGACTCTAAAACGCAAATGACGTCGCCCTCTTTAACGGCGTCGCCCACTTTTACTTCTACACTGATGATTTTCCCGGTGATAGGAACTTCTACCGTTTCCCTGGCCAACTTTTAAGCTCCTTTCCTGGTAATCTTTCTTATAAACATGAAGGCGGTGGTTTATACTACCACCGCCCTATTATACTAAAGTCAACTTTAGATGTCACTTACTATTTCAAATTATCTCGCTTTAGCGCTCACCGCCACCGGCGGCAACGAGAATTCGTCTTTGGATTCGATGTTGATTTCTTCTTCCACTGCGTCCACCGTTACCTCTGAAATATAAGCGTTCTCCGTCACCTTAATATCTTCAGCGTGTTTGGCTTTCTTATCGGTCTTGGTTTTTGCCGGCTCCTCCAGCGCTTCCTTGATTATCTTTTCCAGCTCGTATTTAACGCTCTCGGTCGCGTAAACGGTGATATTATCGCCCTTGCGCTCGATGTCTTTAATCTCCGGGACGATGCGATACTTGTCGGTAGTCTTTTCGGCCGCGCGTTTTTCCGGTATTTCCTTAATCGCCTTGATGATGTCATCAATTACCGCGGCTCGTTTGATGGTCGTCTTGGTCTCATATATCCTCTCAAAGGTCTTAAAGCCGCCCCGCAGCACCGCCTCGGATAGTTTGTCTTCCACCAGGTTCTGAATCACACGGCGCAGCTGACGCGCCCCGTATTCCTCTTTATAGCCTTCCTTACCGAGGAAGTCCTTGGCGGCATCGGAAACCTGCAGCTTTATCTCCTTCTCGGCGAGCTGCCGGCTGACGTTCGCCAGCATCATGTCCACAATCATCCTTATTTGCTCTTCCGTGAGGTAATGGAAGACGATAATGTCATCGATACGATTTAAAAACTCGGGGCGGAAATTGCTTTCACGGCTGTCCCTCAATTTAGTCAGCAGGTCGTTCTTCATCTTCTCGTAAGTACGCTCCCGTGATTTAATTTCGTCGCTGCGTGAAGCAAAACCGACCGAGCCTCTCTTTATTTCTATCGCGCCAAAATTGCTGGTCATGATGATGATGCTGTTTCGGAAGTCCACCCTCCGCCCCTTGGCATCGGTAAGGTGCCCGTCATCGAAAATCTGGAGCAGCAGGTTGAACACATCCGGGTGGGCTTTTTCAATTTCATCCAGCAGGATGCAGCTGTAAGGTTTGCGCCGCACTGCTTCGGTTAGTTGGCCGCCCTCTTCGTAGCCGATATAACCCGGCGGCGCCCCAACCAGACGAGATACCGCGAATTTTTCCATGAATTCGGACATATCGATGCGGATGAGCGCGTCTTCACTGCCGAACATGTATTCGGCGAGGGTTTTGGCCATCTCGGTCTTGCCGACGCCCGTCGGACCCAGGAAGAGGAAAACGCCCATCGGACGCTTCATGTCTTTAATGCCGGAGCGAGCACGCCGCACCGCCTTGGAAATAGCTTTCACCGCTTCTTCCTGTCCGGCGATGCGCTTGTGTAGGGATTCTTCCATATTCAGGAGGCGGCTCGCCTCATCATCGGCCAGCTGGACCATCGGTACGCCGGTCCACATGCTGACTACTTCGGCGATGTCCTCTTTCCTCACCACCACATCCTCCTGCCCCTGCTCCTTCCGCCACTCATCCTCCAGCTGTTTTATCTTCTCATCATTTTGCAGCTCTCGCTCTCTAAGCTCCGCAGCATTATCATACTGCTGGGTAGCGAGCGCGTTATCCTTATCCTTGCGGATGATATCCTGCGCTTCTTTGGCTTGCTTTAAAGTGGCCGGCATGGTGCTGTGGCGTATGCGCACCCGGGAAGCCGCCTCATCCACCAGGTCGATGGCTTTATCCGGTAAGAAGCGGTCGGGAATATAACGCGCCGCCATGCTGGCGGCCGCTGCCAAAGACTCTTCGCTGATTTTCAAGCGATGGTGCTCTTCATAACGTTCTTTAATGCCCCGCAGAATCCGCAGCGTTTCGTCGACGGAGGGCTCCTCTACTAATACCGGTTGGAAACGCCGCTCTAACCCTGCATCCCGCTCGACATACTTGCGGTAGTCATCTAGCGTAGTGGCGCCGATGCATTGCAGCTCGCCCCGTGCCAGCGAGGGTTTTAAAATATTGGCGGCGTCTACAGCGCCTTCGGCGGCGCCGGCGCCAACCATCGTATGAAATTCATCGATAAAGATAATGCAGTTGCCTGCCGTCTTTATTTCGTCGATTATCTTC
>JBGOXC010000181.1:0-3347 GCA_041478935.1 Dehalococcoidia bacterium | reverse complement strand
TGTCTGCTTGGAGCGGATGACTTCGTTGATTTTACCAGAAGGGACGAAGTTGGGTCCGTTAAAGGTATCCATATCTCCAAAAGCGACCATGTATTTCTTCCAGATATCAACGCCCTTTTTATAGTTGTACATCAGCTCGTGGAAGGAAGACCCACCCCAGTAAGCCGGGTAGTTACCGGTGGGCAGCATGCACGGCACGCGGTCGGGCTCCTCCAGCTTGATGGCTTTAATGAATCGGTTGACGCGCGCTTTATAGAGCTGCTCGGCTTCCTTGTTGACGAATTTGACTTCCGGTGGATTGAGCCATCGGTCAAAGCGCGCCTCGCGTTTTTCCTGCCAGGTCATTTCTTCCCATTTCTTGGTCTGCGGCATGATTGAATACCCTCCTTTAAAATTTGCAGGGTCGGGTAATGGATGACGGTTAATGAACCGAATAACCAAACGCTTGGTGTTTGTATATTATATCTTGGTTGTTTTTTCCTAATATTTTCCGTATTCCAAACCGGCTTCGACGACGGCCTGAAGATTAGCGGGGTTGCATTTATCGATGCCGGAACCGAGCGCTAGAATATAACCGCCGCCCGGGGCGCAGTCGGCGATAAGCTTGCGGGCGTATTCTTTAATCGCCTGGGGCGTTTGCGTGTAAAGCATCGCCGCCGTGACATTACCGGCGATACAAGCGGAGTTGCCCAGGATTCTCTTAGCCATGCCCATATCCGTTTTCTCCATCGTCCAGATAACGCAGGACCTCGGCAGCTCGCTGATAATCTTCAGGCGCTCTTCATTATACGCGCCGTCAATAATCATCATCGGCACACAGCCCTCGTTAACCACGCCCAGGATGAGCTTGCGGAAGGTGGGCCAGTAGAACTTTTCAAACTGTTTGACGGACATGAAGCTGTTATCGCCTTTATGCATGGGGACGAAGACAATGGGGCTGCGCGCCATGTTGACCATGCCTACGGTGGATTCGATGCTGCGCTGCGCGATATACTCCAGCGTTTCCAGGAGTTTTTCCGGCTGGCGGTACATGTCCATTACCGAGCCGTGCGTGCCGCGCAGCATGTCAGCGACGGTGTCAAAAGGCGCCAGCATTACGCCGCCCATTAAAGGCGGGAAGCCGCGGTTCAGCGACTCTTGCGCGCATTCCATCATTACTTTCTGGTGCTTGGCGTTCTCCTGGCTGGCTTCATAGATAGCTTTAAAGAGTTTCATAAACTTCGGGTCTTGGCACATCATCATCAGGCGCTCGGGGAGGCCCTGATACGAGGCAAAGGATGGGATATTAGCCAGAGGCTCGAAGGCGCCCCAGGTGCGGGGCGTAAAATGCCGCAGGCCGAAATCGAACGGGTCTTTCATAAAGAGGTCGTACTCATCAGCCTGCATATATTCCTTTTCCACAAAATTTTGTAGCGTGGCGCTATCCGGCAGGCCGTGGCCGGGCCACTTGTTTACTTTATAATCGAGGATTTCATAGACCCTGGCGGCGAAAAAGCCCGGGGCGTCGGCGGAATCTTGTTCGAACTCATCAAGGAATTTTATCCAGGCGGGCTTAATTAGGGAATAATCATAGAGGACGTCTTTGAGGGTGTAACCGGCATTGTAGGCGACGAAGGAGTTGGCGGCGAGGTGAATGGGGACGCGGTCGGGAATTTCCATCTTAATGGCTTTAATCATCCGGGTCAGGCGCGCTTTATATTTCTTTTCTATATCTGCGCTGGGGAGCTTCACGCCGGGTGGTGCCAGCCATTTCTTAAACCTTTCTTCACGCCGCTCTTGCCAGGTCATCTCCGACCATTGTTTTTCCATCCTGAACCTCCAAAGAAAGCTGGCTTTAACTGACAGGCATTCCCTCACCAAAAGAAAATGGCGTGGAAATGCCTGATACCAGCTAAAACGCTAAATTATCAACTAATTCTTTTACTTACTTGTAAACGCCGTATTCTTTTACCGCCGCCATCATGGCGCGCAGGTTTTCCGGATTGCCCTCATCAACGTTGGCGCCGCCGGCCAGGACGTAACCGCCGCCCTTTCCGCAGACCTCGATGAGTTTACGGCAGTGTTCTTTAACCTGCTGCGGTGTGCCTGTCATGATCAGCGAAGTAGGCACGTTGCCGATGATACAGAGTTTATCGCCGATTTTCTTCTTCGCCTCGAAGATATCCGTCTGGTCGAAGTACCAGGCAACCGAGCCTTTGGGGAAATCGCCGATGATATCCAGGCGCTTGTTATAGCTGCCTTCGGCAAACAGTATTGGGAAGATGCCTTCGTTGACCAGGGCCATAACAACCTTCTTGAATGTAGGCCAGTAGAAGGTCTCGTATTGCTTAATGGACATGAAGCTATCGGCTCCCTTATGGAGCGGCATGATGATGATGGGTGCCGCGGCATTAGCTACTGACGATATCGCTCCCTCAATGGCGATAGGCGCTATCCTTTCCATAGCTTCGTGGACTTTTTGCGGACGCTGGAACATATCCATCATCAAGCCCTGCGTACCACGCAGGGTATCGCCTAGTGTATCGAACGGGGCTTTAGCCAATCCGCTCATAATCCCGGGATATCCCATCGCCAGCGCTTCGGCCGCTACTTCACCGACGGCCACTATCCATTTCATGGCTTCGTTGCCGGCTTCCATGATAGCCTTAAAACCGGCCTGTATTTCTGGATTGCCGAAGGCGAGAAAAGTAGCGGTTGCTATTTCTTCAAAGCTGGTCCAGGGCGGCAGTTGGTTAAAAGCCTTAAACGCCCCGAAAATCCGCGGCAAATAGGTGCGCAGCCAAAAATCGGATGGGTCGCGAATTAGCGCATCGTACTCATTGGCTTTCATCCACTCGCCTTCTACCGCCTGGTAGGAAAGCGTCGTCTTGGAAAGCCCGTGCCCCGGCCATTTATACAGCTTATAGTCCATGACATCCAGCGCACGGCCGGGGGGTACGAGGGCGGGGGGTATATAGGTGTCCGCATCCATTTCATGTAGTAACTTCCGCCAGGCACTCTTCATCTTGTCATAGTCATACATGACCTCGCCAAGATTGGTGCCGGCGTAAGCAGCGGCATAAAACCCCGTGGGAATGATACAAGGCACTCTATCAGGTTTCTGCAGTGTGAATGCCTTGATGAACCTGGTTACTCTTTCTTTATAGACTTTTTCGGCCTGCGGGTTGGCAAAAGTGACACCCGGCGGAGAAAGCCACCGCTTAAAGCGTTCGGCTCGCTTTTCTTCCGGAGATAACTCCGCCCATGTCTTTTCCATGTTACTTAACACCATACCATTGCTTGGAGAGCGAAACCGCCGCCATGGCATCTTTGCCGAAGGCGTCGGCTTTGGCGTACTTGCGGACCTC
>JBGOXC010000223.1:0-2729 GCA_041478935.1 Dehalococcoidia bacterium | reverse complement strand
TCGAATATCGGCAGCCGTCTATCGAGAATCGTGAGCAGGTCGTCGAACTTGTTTATGGTGGTATCGGCTTGCTTTGGCTCGTCGCCGCCGTAGCCATACAAAGCACCGATGGATAGGGCGCCGGTCTCTTTAGCGGCTTCAATATCGTGGACTCTATCGCCGACAATGGCCGTGGTCAGTCCGCCGAACTTATCCCTGATTTTCCTCACCAGTTCAGGTTTGGTAAGGTTATTATCCTGGATGCATTCAATATAATCGAAATATTCCATCATACCTAGAGTTGACATAATAACATTGAGATACATCGTTGAGGCATTAGTGTATTGGGCTAATTTATAACCTCTTTTTCTTAAGGTCGACAGGGTTTCTTTGACGCCGGGGTAGGTATGCCCCATATCGCGGAAGACTCCTTCATATTCCTGGCGTACTTTTTCCCTGACTTCCGGGATGGAGAGGTGACTGTTGGGTGGGGTAATAAACTCATAAAGCCCGCCTTTGGTTGAAGAAGTTGTTATGCCAAAGAACTGATTGATTTCATCGGCGGTGAAATTGACCGGCCAGCCCAGCTTATTAAATGCCCTTTTAATTGATTCGTAGACGGGAGGCAGGGAGGGGACGATCGTCCCATCCATATCAAAGATAATGAGGTTTACATCGTTTGGGTTTATCATGTTGGCTAAAGAGAGTGTTTTAGCACGATGATTTGAGACATACCTGGCAGCTTATCTGCCGTTAACTCAATCTCGCTACCACCAGCGCGAGTCACATTACTCTTGTCCTGGAGAAAATCCTCGACGCCAGAGATGGGCATATTGCTTTTTTCTGTTTTATAATGCATGGGAAGAATAACTTTAGGGTTAAGCTGGTCGCAGACCTTGGTGGCAGTCCTGGCGTCTATGGTAAAGAATCCACCCACCGGAATCATTAAAACATCCACCTTGCCAATAGCTTTAACCTGTTCGGCGGTCAGTTCGTGGCCAAGGTCGCCGGCGTGGCATAAATTCACGCCATCCACGGTGAAACAAAAGACGTTATTTTTGCCCCTTTGGCTGCCGCCTCTATCGTCGTGGTCGGTGGGGACGGCTTTGAAGTCAATATCCTCGACCTTGCCGCTAGTTCTAACGACTTTAGGGTTGCCCTTTACCGCGCCGGTATTATTATGGTCGCCGTGCTCGTGGCTGACCGTGACGATATCTGCCGTTTCGATTATGGCGTTGTAATTTAATCCCGGCGATACGGCATAAGGGTCGGTTACTATTTTTGTGCCGTTATTGGCCGTGATAAGGAATGCTGCATGAGCTAAATACTTTATCTTCATATCAGAACCTCCTGACTATTATTATTTCTTAGCCTGTGACAATACAAAACTTATCAACGTTCTCACCGGCACGCCACTGGCCCCTTTGACCATGTAGCCCTTTTCCTTGTCATTATCAGGTCCGGTAAGGTCCAGATGCACCCAGGGGGTTTTATCAACGAACTCCTCAAGGAACTTGGCGGCGGTGATAGCCCCGCCATACCTATTGCCGGTGTTCTTGATATCGGCGATGTCACTTTTAATGAACTCTTTGTATTCATCAAACATGGGCATTGGCCAGGCTGGCTCGCCGACCTCATTACCGGCGGCGATTACCTTGTCCAGCAGCGGTTGGTTGTTGCTGAAAGCGCCGGTAGTGATTTTTCCTAACGCTATCTGGCAGGCGCCGGTAAGGGTGGCGACATCAACGATAGCTTTCGCGCCGGTTTTCACCGCGTAGCTTAAAGCGTCCGCCAGGATGAGGCGCCCTTCAGCATCGGTATTTAAAATCTCCATAGTTTTACCGTTCATAGCCTTAATGATATCCCCCGGCTTTAACGAGGTTCCGCTCGGCAGGTTTTCCGTGGCGGGTACAAACGCTGTTACGTTAATCGATGGCTTAAGCTGGGCGATAGCCATTAGCGTTGCTATTACGGAGGCGCCGCCCGCCATATCGTCTTTCATATCCGCCATGTTTTCCGATGGTTTAATGGATATACCGCCGGAATCAAAAGTGATGCCCTTACCCACGAGTGCTAAATCTAATTCTTTAGAATCGCGACCCTTGTAACTTAAAATAATGAATTTTGGCGGCTGCTGACTGCCCTGTGATACCCCGAGTAATCCGCCCATACCCAACTCTTTCATCTTGTCTCTATCAAAAACGTCAACCTTGAGGCCGTACTTCCTGGCAAGCTGACGGGCGTTTTCGGTCATTTGGGTGGGAGTCATAAAGTTGCCCGGCTCGTTGACCATATCCCGCGCGTAGTTGGCAGCTTCGGCGATTATTTTTCCTTTGGCGATAGCTTTTTCCAGCGCGCCTTTTTCTTTGCCGATGATGACAAGTTCTTTTATTTCACCTGTGCCGTTTTCTTCTCTGGTGATGTAGCGCCGGAAGGTGTAAAGGCCGAGTATCGCCCCTTCGGTCATTACCTGGACGGCGGCGTCGGTTTTCATGCCGTTGACGCCATCGCCGATGATAACACTGGCGATATCAGTGACACCTTTGCCACGCAGATAGCGGCAGACCTCCGCCATCGCGCCGCGTACTCTATTTGTTGTAAGTTCCTGTTTTTTCCCGAGTCCCAGCACGGTAATACGGCTCGCCGGCAGTTTGCCCAGGCTATGTAAAAGAGTAACCTCATTAAGCTTGCCTTTAATATCCCCTTGCTTAATGAGGTTCGTTATTGCTCCATCAAGCTTCTTATCAATG
>JBGOXC010000172.1:0-3549 GCA_041478935.1 Dehalococcoidia bacterium | reverse complement strand
CAGCGCGAGGTTGCGTACCGGCTTTAGCTCATTACGTACTTTTTCGGCGGCTTCCAGCGTTGTGCCGAAGGTTGCTGCCAGCTTTTCCAGGACGTAGTCCATCTCTTCAACATTGGGGCGCTCCGGATAAGCAAAAGGCATGGCGTTGTTGCCTTTGAGCTTAAGCACTTCCATGAGCATGATGGTATTGTAGCAGTCGCCGCTGGTGACGCATAAAACATCCTCGATGCCGGATTCAATACAGACGCCGTAGATGCCCTTAATCCAGGCGCAGCAGTTCAGCGGAAAGCCGTCCCGCTCGGCGATGGTTATGAATTTGGTGGGGTCGGGGGCGCTGACGAGGACGTTATTCAAATCAACGGGCCGATAGCCGGCAGCGATGAGGATTTCCACCGGCACGGTGGTGGTAATGCCGATTTTTTTCATTTTGTAGATTTGTCCTTGTTCTCATTTATCAATGAGAGAACGTCGAGTGCTAGAAAACATCTTAATGAATTCATCGATGTAGCATATTTCTTTTGTATACCGTGTAAAATTAGATGTCTTTTTAATTGTGGCTGATTTTTTTGATTATTTATACCTTTTCGAGAACCGGGTGGAGAAAAATATAAAATACCTTCAAGATAATATAATAAACCCTCGATAGCAGTCCATTCTTCATAACTAAATGCATTTATTGCTACTCCGGAGAATACTCTACTAGGTTGTGTTACCGCTCCATCCATTCCATATTCCGCTTTAGTGTAAATAACAGGTTCTTTTAGTTTGGGAATTTTATGTTTTTTTACAATATCTGAAGCAATCCCTTCAATATGTGGAAGTAAAGTTGGTATGGAGAGAGTGTATTTACCGTTTACATGTGCTCCTAAAGCATCATAAATGATATTCATTCGTGGGGCGAAATAACTGTTTAATCCCCAATAATGAACTGTATTTCTTAAGATACTCCAATTATTGTTTCTATAATATCGAGAGATGACACTTGGAATCACTTGTTTTTTACCCTCGTAGTATAATTGTGTAATCTTGTCACTGAGTTTTAGCATTGAGGGGGCAAGCCATAAATCACATTCTTGAAATGCTTTTACAGTTCTTTGTTTCTTTTCTTCGCTTACCATTATTCGTAATAATGGTTCTTGCAGTGCCGAAGTATATTGTGACATGGCCTGTGCGAAAGAAGCCATACTTTCTTGAATAGCTAAAAAATGCTTTCCAAAAAAGACAAAGTAAGGTTGTAAAATATTTGAAATAGCTATTGTCTTCTCGCCCAGTGTTGTTAATAATTTGGCGGAATCTTCAAATGGATTTTGATTCAATCTTGATTAACCCCTTTAGATTCTTATTCAATCAAGATTATATCACTTCTGTTTATAGTGATAGACGCCCTGATGCGAATATTTATCCACCCGACCTTCCGCCGCCATCATCTCCAGGTGGGCCAGCGTCTCGAAAACGGCCATCCGCTGGTGGAAGGGCGGCAGGTCGTTCCAGCTGCTATTATCGCCCCAGCTTATCTCTTGAGCGATTTTATAAGCTGGCTTGGCGCCGAACTCTAGCGTTTTTAAAATCTCCAAGTTGCGCAGGTCGTGGTGACGGATTATCTCGTCAATACGCCCTTTGAGATTTTTAAAGGGCTGGTCGTGCCCCGGCAGCGTCAGCTCTACATCCAGCTTTCTTATCTGCTGGAGCGACTCGATATAACGTCCCAAGGGATTATCGATGGACTGTGGGTGCAAGCCGACATTAGGCGTGATTTTCGGTAAAATATGGTCGCCGGAAAAGAGGATTTTTTTCTCCGGCTCGTAGAGGCAGATGTGTCCGGAGGAATGCCCAGGCGACCAGATAGCACGGAAAATGAACGTGCCGATATCGATTATTTCGCCATCGTGCATGGTGGTGTCGGGTGGGGTGGCGACGATATAGTTTTCCAGTCCCAGGGTGGCGTCCCTTAAGACCTCAATCTTATTTTCGGAAACGCCGTTATCTTTTAGCTGCTTATCGGTCAAAGCCAGCAGTTCATTCATATCGATATACCTGGGTTTAATGTAATCCTTTTCAATCTGGTGCATCATTATCTTGGCGCCGGAGAGCTGTTTAATATGCCCCGCCATACCATAATGGTCGGGGTGGACGTGGGTAACTAGTATTTGCTTGATTTCCTGGAAGCCGATGTTGTGTTTCAAAAGATAGTTGTGGAAGGTAGTGAAAGATTCGTCGGTGTTCCAGCCGGAATCGACGAGGAGATAGCCTTTATTACCTTTAACAAGGTAGACGTTAACGTGCGTCAGGTCAGACTGCTCCATGGTAATGGGTAGCTTTATCCAGTGAATACCGGGGTATATTTCGGTCATATTATCTCTTTTCTCTCTGTCATTGCGAGGGCGAAGCCCGTGGCAATCTCACAGGTTGCATTGATATTTATTGGGATTAATACGTCAATATTCGCTATCTATTTATGTTATAAAACGCATTCATCCCCGCGTAGTCGGCGGCGTTGCCTAACTCTTCCTCGATGCGAAGGAGTCGATTGTATTTAGCGGTGCGTTCGGAGCGGGCTGGGGCGCCGGTCTTAATCTGCCCCGTATTCAGCCCCACCGCCAGGTCGGCAATGGTAATATCCTCCGTCTCGCCGGAGCGGTGGCTGACGATGGCCGTCCAGCCGGCTTTTTTTGCCGTCTTAATTGCTCCTAGTGTCTCCGTTAACGTGCCGATTTGGTTGAGCTTAATCAGCACGGCGTTGGAGGCTTTAAGCTCGATGCCCTTAGCGATGCGTTTGACGTTGGTCACATAAAGGTCATCGCCGACAAGCTGGACTTTTTTGCCCAGTTTTTGTGTGAGTAATTGCCAACCCACCCAATCATCTTCCGCCATGCCATCTTCGATAGAGATGATAGGGTAATCGGAGCACCACTTAACATAATATTCAACCATCTCCGTTGGTGTTAAGGTTTTGCCCTCTCTGGCGAGGACGTATTTACCGTTCTTATAAAACTCACTGGCGGCGGGGTCTAAAGCGATATAACACTGCTTGCCGGGCTTATAACCGGCACTCTCGATGGCGGCGAGGATAGCCTCCATAGCGTCCTTATTCGATGGGAGGGAGGGGGCAAAGCCGCCCTCATCACCTACGTTGGTATTCAGTCCTCTGCCTTTCAGTACCTTTTTTAAGGCGTGATAGACTTCGGCGCCTATTTGTAAAGCCTGACTAAAACTTTTAGCGCCCACTGGCATGACCATAAACTCCTGAAGGTCGGTAGAGTTTTCGGCGTGTTTGCCGCCGTTTAAGATATTCAGCATCGGCACGGGCAGGGCGTAAGCGCCATCGCCGCCGAGGTAGATATAGAGCGGCACGCCTTGAAAACTGGCGGCGACATGAGCTATCGCCAATGACGTGCCCAGGATGGCATTGGCGCCGAGTTTCGATTTATCCGGCGTGCCATCGAGTTTAATTAATGTATTATCAATTGCCGACTGGTCGGTAACCGACATGCCAGCGATGGCTTTATTAATGGTCTTGTTGACGTTGTTGACCGCCTTGAGGACGCCCTT
>JBGOXC010000192.1:0-3208 GCA_041478935.1 Dehalococcoidia bacterium | reverse complement strand
GTATTGTAATAAAAACCCTGTATATTCCATCTTGTGGTAAACTTGACATAAACTAAAAAACAAATCAGCCTATTTTGAAGATAAAATGAAAAAAATTTTCCGCAAACAAATATAAATGGGTTATCCCCGCAGCGTCGCGCCCAGCTCTTTAGTCAGCTTCGCTAAGACCTGCTCCTGCACCTTGTTAACCGTTTCGTCGGTCAGTGTCTGGTCGGGCGATTGGTAGACCAGCCGGTAAGCGAGTGACTTCTTGCCCTCCGCTACTTGTTTGCCGGCATACACGTCGAAAAGGATGACCTCACTAATCAGCTTAAAGCCCTTAATAATATCCAGTATCTGCTGGTTAGTAACATCGGCATCAACGACCAGCGCCATATCCCTGACGATGTTGGGGAAGCGTGGTATCGGTTTATACATTTTCTCATTGGTAGCATAGGGCAGCAGCGCCTTGATACTTATCTCAAAGAGGCAGACTGTCCCTTCAACCTCAAAAGCCTCTGCCACTTTAGGATGCACCTCCCCGAGAGCGCCCAGCTTAACCTTTTTGTTGTTATCTTTAGCGATGATAGCTGTCTGCCGCGCGGGGTGCAGTCCTTCATCTCTGCAATTCTCGAAGCTTACGTCTACGCCCAGTTGCTGGAAAAGCCCCTCCACTGCTCCCTTCACATCGTAAAAATCGTTAGCTTTCCCTTCTCCCAACCACGACTTCTCCACCCGACTGCCGCTCATCAGACCACATAGCATTTCCGGCTCTTCTGGCAGGTCATTGGCTCTAGGCAAGAATACCTTACCGATTTCAAAAAGCCTTATTCCACCCTCCTCGTGACGTTGGTTCGCCGCCAGTGTGGTTAATAGATTACTCCGCAGGTTGGAGCGCAGGTATTCCTGGTCGGCAGTCATCGGGTTGGCGATGTGTACCGGCATCGGCTCCGGCGTATGCGCTTCGGCGTTGGTATTGCTCAACTCCTGTAGACTGGTCAGCGTATAGGTCATGACTTCTTGGAAACCGAAACCGGTCAGGCTGCGTCTGATTCTCTTCTTCAGCTCACCTTCGGGATTTGCCTCCGGCTTAGGGATTTCATCGCGCATGAGTGTGGTCGGTATCTTGTCATAGCCGTAAACGCGCGCCACCTCTTCGATGAGGTCTTCTTCTATCTTGATGTCGCTGCGCCAGAAGGGGGTAGTAGCGGTTACTTTAGTGCCGTCTGTTTTGCATTCTATGCCGAGGGCTTGCAGCGCCTTAACTATCTGGTCAACGCTATACTCAACGCCGAGGAGACGCTTCACCCTTTCCGGCCTCACGGGGATTGGTGTAGACTCTTTCTTGCCGGGATAAACATCGATAATCCCCTTGGCTATCTTGCCCCCGCCCAGTTCCGCGATGAGCTGTGTAGCGTGTTTCAGGGCGGGTATCGTTAGCCCTGCGCTGATGCCCCGCTCGAACCTCGCCGAAGCCTCACTCATCAGCCCCAACTTGTGGCTGGTGTAGTGCAGGCTGGCGGCGTTAAAACTAGCGGCTTCCAGCAGGATAGATGTGGTGCTTTCTGTCACGTCGCTGTTCAAACCGCCCATCACGCCGGCAATGGCGACGGTTCTCTCGCCGTCGGCGATGGTTAGCATGTCGCCGCCAAGCTGGCGTTCGTTGCCGTCTAATGTATAAAATTTCTCGCCCTCTTTCGCCCGCCTGACGACGATTTTCTTGCCTTTGAGTTTATCGTAATCGAAGGTATGTAAGGGTTGCCCGTATTCCAGCATTACGTAATTTGAAATATCAACAATGTTATTGATAGGTCGCTGCCCACAGGCTATCAGTCTTTCCTGCAGCCATGTCGGCGATTCTTTAATCTTGACGTTAGTGATAAGGCTGGCGCAGTACCGCGGACAAAGCTCGCTATCTATTATTACAATAGATATCTGTTTTTCTATCGGGTCGCTAGTCTCGGCGTATGTTATTTCTGGGATATTCGGTTTTTGCCCGCAGATCGCCGCTACTTCTCGCGCTATCCCAACTACTGATAGCCCATCTGGCCGGTTGGCGGTAATATCAATATCCAGTACCGTGTCTCCCAGGAAATCCGCCAGCGCGGTGCCCACCGCCGCCGCTTTGGAAAGCACCAGGATGCCTTCGTGGCTTTCCGATATACCCAGCTCCCGCTCGGAGCAAATCATGCCCCTGGACTCCACGCCGCGTATCTTGGCGGGCTTTAGCGTTTCTACCTTACCGCTATCTGGGTCTGTTAATTTAGCACCCACTCGTGCAAACGCTATTTTATCGCCTTTAGTCAGGTTCGGCGCCCCGCAGACAACCGTCTCTTGTTCTTTCCCCAGGTTGACGGTCGCCAGCCTTAGCCGGTCGGCGTTAGGGTGGGGTTCAATGGCGGTTATCTCTCCTACGAAGATATTGTCCCAGTTGCTGCCGGTGGTGATAATCTCACTCACTTCAAAACCGGCCAGCGTTAGTCTTTCCGCCAGTTCCGGTATCGGCAGGGTTACCTTAACATAGTCTTTAAGCCACTTTAATGGTACTTTCATTTTAAAACTGCTTTAAAAACCTCAAGTCGTTATTATATAAAAGCCGTATGTCTTCGATACCGTAACGTATCATCGGCATCCGCTCGATTCCCAACCCGAAAGCGAAAGATGTATATTCCTCTGAGTCGATACCTCCTCGCCGGAGTACATCAGGGTGCGTCATCCCGCCGCCACCCAGCTCCAGCCAGCCACTGTTGCCGCAGGTACGGCAACCCTCGCCTTTACAGATAGCGCATTCGATAGCGATTTCCGCCCCCGGCTCGACGAAGGGGAAGAAGTCTGTTCGGAAGCGTATTTTTCGGTTGTTGCCGAAATACCGGTGCGCGAATTCGTAAAGCACGCCCTTGAGGTCGCCCATGGTGATATTTCTGTCCACCGCCAGCCCGTCCAGGTGGTGGAAGATATTTAAGTGCCGGGCGTCTATCTGTTCGTAGCGGTAGACCTGAGCTGGCTCTATCGTCCGGATAGGCGGCTTCATCGTCTCGATAATTCTAGCGCTTACAGCTGTGCCGTGCGTACGTAAGAGTTGTTTGCCTTTTTCACCCTGCGGTACGTCAACCCAGTAGGAGGACATGTTATCGCGTGCCGGGTGTTCGGCGGGCATGTTCAACGCCTCAAAATTATAATAATCCCACTCCACATCCGGTCCCTCTTTAACCTGGAATCCGAGCGATAT
>JBGOXC010000195.1:0-3186 GCA_041478935.1 Dehalococcoidia bacterium | reverse complement strand
TAATATGTTTATCAATAGCAGGTAGCGGCTGCCCGTTTCTGCCCAGGCGACGCTGGCGTCACCACCGGCTAGACCGATGCCTATCATTAAACCAAAGCCGTCGGCAATACCAGCTAGCATAATTACCACCGGCAAAAGCCCCTGGTTCCAAAAAGGAATTCCTTTGACGTAGTTCATGATAAAGCCGCCATAGATGCCGACGCCCAGCGCGTTGAGTCCGGCCAGCACTCCGAAGGTGTAATAAATAGGATTGCAAATTGATTGTCCAATTAGGTTGACCAGGTCAGGTTGCCCGAACACCAGTTGTATGGCGCCGAAGGTGCCGAAAAAGACCGAAAATAAAATGCCTCGGGCAAACCACGATGTTTTCCAGGCATTGGAAAATGGCGGTAATGTACGGTAGAAACGCCAGGGCTTGCCGAAGTAAGCCAGGTGGATGGGCAGTTTCAAAAACATGATAATCAGCCAGCCGATGAGCAGTCCCCACCAGCTGTTGATAAACAGAGAGACCAGGTATAATCCCGCGCCCAGACTGGTAAAGGTCTCGGCAATCCAAATCATGATGCCGCGTCTCTCAATCCACTCTCTCTGGTGCATCGGTTTGACCATCCACTCGTGGGTGATCATCCATTGGCGTGTCGCCATTCGGGACATTGTTGGCCTCCTTACTTTTTCCCGAAGATTTCCCTAGCCCTGGCTTCCATCGTGCTTAGGTGTTGCATGTGCGAAGCGGTTTGTTCCTCACGCGGCGCAGCATTAGAAGGGGCGTTACCTATCCTGCCGTCAATATAATAAATCGATGGCTCGGTGCCGTATTCAGGATGAAGCTGGAATCCATTTTTCTCTTTTATCAGCCGCGATATTTCGGATGCTGGGTCATCCAGGTCGCCGAAGGTTAAAGCCCTTGCCTGACAGGTGTTGACGCAGGCCGGTGTAGCCTCGCGGTCTTTGCCCGGGACTAATCCCTTAGCCATCCCCGCATCGATTCTTTCCATGCAGAAATCGCACTTTTCCGTCGTTCCGGCGATATGTGGGTAAAGCTTGTGGCCGGCCTTTTCAAAGCGCGTCCGTGCATAACCCGGGAAATAGCCGGTATCTTTATCCTTGGAGAAGAAAGTACGGTTCTGGTAGGGACAGACCACTACGCAATAGCGGCAGCCGACGCAGATATTATTGTCCACATAAACAATGCCGTCCGGTCGTTTCTTGGTGGCTTCGGCAGGGCAGACCTCGACGCAGGGAGCCTCTTTACATTGGTTGCACCTGACTGGTAGCGTTGTGAGCTCCTCGCCGGGCACATTTGTTTCCCAGGCTATCAGGCGTGGCCAGGTCATCCCCAGGGGAAGGAAATGTTCAATGCGGCAGGCGGCGATGCAGGCGTGGCAGCGAGTGCACTTTGCCAGGTTGATTACCATACCCCATCTCATTAGAGTTGCTCCTTTTTTAGTTCAATAAATATAAAATACCAAAAATGAACAATAAAGTCAAATTTATATACGCAAGACATGCAGAAATATGGGAAAAACTATGGGATAATTAGTAATGTGGTGTAAATAATTACGCAATATTATTAAAGCAAGCCAAAGAATCCCCGAATTTTTACGCAAACTAAAAAGGGGGGAGCATTTCTGCTCCCCTTCTATATGTTTCTTTTAAGTTCAATCTACCACTGCACAAACATTGGCATAACTACGTGCGTATAGTTGTCCGACCCCACCGGCCGGATTAGCCCCGGACTGGACGGA
Organism: Dehalococcoidia bacterium; assembly: GCA_041478935.1. Lineage (GTDB taxonomy): Bacteria > Chloroflexota > Dehalococcoidia > Dehalococcoidales > RBG-16-60-22 > RBG-13-51-18. The sequence continues at coordinate 1,441 of JBGOXC010000195.1, read as the reverse complement.
TTGGTGATTTCCAGCGCCACCTGTGACTCGTGGAGGACGCTCAAAACATCGGTGAGGTACTTGCCGTTAAACGCTATCTTGGCATCAGCGCCTTCAACGGTGGCGTCAATTTCACCAACGTCATCGCCGATTTCTTCCGAGCGGGCGGAAACCGCCAGCTTGCCGGGATTTTTTTCGCTGCCGGGTGTCACCACCAGGCGGACGATGCCGCTGCCGTCGCGGGCAAAAATGGAAGCTGTCTTGGTTGCCCGCAGAAAGTCGGCAATATTGACCATTACCCGTGTATTGTAGCTCTTGGGGATTAGCTGGGAGTAGTTCGGGAAGGTGCCCTGCACGAGCTGCGATACCAGTTCCGAGCTCTTTAAGCGGAAAAGTATCTGGCTCTTGTTGGGATTAACGGTGACGGTGATAGCCTCTTCCTGGTCGCCGATGAGGCGGCTAAGTTCGGCCAGGGTGCGTGCCGGGATGATAACCTCTGTCTTCTGGCTTATCTTGTCCTTTATGGGCATCTTGAAAACCGCCAGTCTAAAGCCGTCAGCTGCCGCGAAAGTTACAGTGCTTCCTTCGTACTGCGTGCAGACGCCGGTCAGGACGGGTCGCGATTCTTCCGTAGCAGCGGCGAAGACAACCTGATTTATCGCCTGGCGTAAAGACTCTACTTCAACCTTGGTCGTGATGCCGTCATCAACGCTGGGGATAGGTGGGAATTCCTTGGCGTCAATGCCGCTGATGCGCGCTTCGAAGCGGGCGCACTTAAGCCCCAGGGTTTTGGTCTGTGGCGAAAGGTTAACGGCAATCGTATCGCTGGGCAGGGAACTGACGAACTCGGTAATTAGGCGGGCTGGAACCGTGATTTCGCCCTCTTCTTCTATCTTCGCGCCAATCCAGTAGCTGATGGCCATTTCCAGATTAGTCGCGACGAGTTTTAGGCGTCCTTCATCGGTGGCTAGCAGAACATTATTGGTGATGGGCAGCGTTGTTCTGGTGGCTACCGCTCTCCCGACGATACTCAATCCGCGGTTAAGGTTTTCCTGAAGGCAGGTTAGTTTCATGGCGCACCCCCATTATTAGCTTTGGTGGATTAGTATACAACATTATTAAGGACTATTCAAGCTCTATGGTGCCGCTCTTGCCGCCGCTCTTTTTTACGAGGCGGATGTTCTCTATTTTCATGCCGCGGTCGACGGCTTTGCACATATCATAAATAGTCAGGGCGGTGACGGCGACGGCGGTCAGTGCTTCCATCTCCACGCCGGTCTTGCCGGTGCTTTCCACCGTCGCGTTTATGCCTATCGTGCTGTTAGCTTTATCAGGGGTAAACTCAATGGAAACGTTACTGATGAGTATAGGGTGGCAGAGGGGGATAAGGTCCGGGGTCTTTTTGGCCGCCATGATGCCCGCCAGCTGCGCGGTGGCTAGGACGTCGCCTTTAGCGGTGCCG
>JBGOXC010000170.1:0-3575 GCA_041478935.1 Dehalococcoidia bacterium | reverse complement strand
TAAAGGGGAGGTATTAACGGGTGGAGGACGGGTATTAACAGTAACGGCAAAGGGTAAAAATTTAGAAGAAGCACGAAAGAAGGTCTATAAGAATATCACCAGAATTAAGTTTGAGGGGTGTTATTACCGGAAAGATATAGCTGAGTTTAAGTAGCAAGTAGCAAGGAGCTTAATATGCCACTCGTTGGTGTGGTAATGGGGTCAAAATCAGATGCGGAAATAATGCAGGCAGCACTGGATGTGCTGACCAGTCTCGGCATTGACCACGAGGTGAACGTTATCTCCGCCCACCGCAATCCGGATAAAGCCAAGCAATATGCGCAGTCCGCCCGACAACGGGGCATCGAGGTGATTATCGCCGCGGCAGGCATGGCAGCGCATCTGCCGGGCGTGCTAGCCAGTTGGACGACCCTGCCGGTCATCGGAGTGCCCATGGCCAGCGGCGAACTTAAGGGGGTAGATGCTCTATACTCCATCGTCCAGATGCCGGCGGGTATACCAGTTGCCTGCGTGGCGATAGGCAGCACAGGAGCCAAAAACGCCGCTTTCCTCGCCGCCGAGATTCTTGGACTAAAACATGATAAAATATTACGGGCTTACGAAAAGTACCGGAGCGAGTTGAAAGGATAGAGGAGAGCATTATGATTGAGCGGTATTCCCGCCCGGAAATGAAAAAGGTATGGTCGGACGAGAACAAGTACAGCAAATGGCTGGACGTAGAAATAGCCGTCTGCGATGCCTGGGCGGAGGTGGGCGTTATCCCGCGAAGCGCCATTCCTAAGATAAAAATGGCTAAGTGCAACCTGAAACGCATGGAAGAAATACTCGAAGAAACCCGCCACGACATGACCGCCTTTCTAGGTTCGGTGGCAGAAAGCATCGGCGAGGAATCTCGCTACATCCACCTAGGGCTTACGTCTTCCGACGTGATGGATACCGCCACCAGCCTGCAGCTCGTTGAAGCAAGTGACATCCTTATCCAGGATATAAAAGACCTCGTTGCCATACTAGCGCCGCGAGCCATCGAGCATAAATTCACCCTAATGATGGGCCGCACCCATGGCATCCATGCCGAGCCAACAACCTTCGGACTAAAACTAGCACTCTGGGTAGCAGAAATGCGGCGTAATCTGTACCGTCTAACCGAGGCAAAAAAAATCATCTCCGTGGGCAAGATATCCGGAGCCGTAGGCACTTATGCCACCGTCACGCCCGAGATAGAACAAAAAACCTGTTATAAACTTGGGCTGGAGCCTGCCCCGATATCCAACCAAGTGCTCCAGCGCGACCGCCACGCCCAGTTCGTGACCACGCTGGCAATTATGGCTGGGTCGCTGGAAAAGTTCGCCACAGAAATCAGGGCGCTACAAAGAACCGAGATTCACGAGGTTGAAGAACCCTTCGGCATCGGGCAAACCGGCTCTTCAGCCATGCCCCATAAACGCAATCCGGAGCTCTCGGAAAGGGTCTGCGGGTTAGCGCGTTTAGTACGCGGCTACGCGCTGACCTCACTGGAGAACATCGCTTTATGGCACGAACGCGATATCAGCCACTCGTCTAACGAGCGCATCACCCTTCCCGATTCCTGCCTGGCAATGGATTATATCCTGAATCTTTTCACCTCGGTGATGAAAAGACTGCAGATTTTCCCCAAGCGGATGAAGAAAAACCTGGAATTGACCAAAGGGCTGGTATTTTCACAGAGGGTTATGCTGGCGCTCATTGATAAAGGACTAACAAGACAGAAAGCCTATGAAATTGTGCAGAGAAATTCGGCGAAAGCCTGGGAAGAGAACAAGAGCTTCTTGGCTTTAATCAAAGCAGATACTGAAGTTACTAATGTATTATCACCAGAGGAGCTGGAAAATATATTCGACTACCAATTCTATCTCCTGCATGTAGACGACATTTTCTTACGACTCGGATTGACTAAAAGCCAATGGCAAGGAAGTATCTCGAATACTGCAGAACTGTGACCGGGAACAAGAAAATCCTCCGACATGCCTTAAGGAGATAGCCAGAAAGGTAAGCTTAAATGGACGTTATGAAATATCCCGTATTATTAACCACAGATTTGCAGCTGCCTATATTCATTCGCGGGAAGGTGCGAGATACCTATAACCTCGGTAGTCACCTATTGATAGTTACCACCGACCGCGTTTCCGCGTTTGATGTGGTGCTCCCCAGCGGAATACCACTCAAAGGGCATGTGCTGAATCGACTTTCTTCTTTTTGGTTCCGGCGACTGGCCGATATTGTGCCCAATCACATGACCGAAGCCATCGATAACGTCCATAGCCTCGATTCCTACGTTATGGTAGAACGTCGTTATGCGTATCCGTCATACCTTCGCGGTCGCTCGATGGTGGTGAAGAAGGTTAAGCGCCTGCCGGTGGAATGTGTCGTTCGCGGTTATCTGGCAGGTTCAGCCTGGGAGGAATATAAGAAAAAGGGTAAAATAGGCGGGAAAGCCATGCCACCCGACCTACAAGAAAGCCAGGAGCTGCCGGAGCCGTTGTTTACTCCAACGACTAAAGCGGAAACAGGCCATGATGAACCTGTCAGCAAAGACTATCTGGTTAAAATCTTTGGCGTGCGGATAGCCAAGGAGCTGGAAGAAAAAAGCCTGGCGATATATCAATCGGCGAGAGAATACGCCCTAACAAGAGGAATTATCATCGCCGACACTAAATTCGAGTTCGGCATAGATAACGGGCGAGTGATACTGATAGATGAAGTCTTCACACCCGATTCGTCGCGCTTATGGGATGCCACCAAGTACCAGGTCGGCAAAGCTCAAGATTCCTTTGATAAACAACCGGTACGCGACTGGCTAATAGCCTCTGGTTGGAATAAATCGCCGCCTGGCCCGGTATTGCCCCCCGATGTTATTGAAGCGACAGCGCAAAGATACATCGCGGCTTACGAGAAACTCACCGCCCGCAAGCTGGCTATTTTGGAATAAATGCCTATCTTTCCAGGTAGGCTTTGGTGCTGGGCAACTCCCCGGCAATACGCTCGTCAACCTTCATAGCGGCATCCAGTGCTCTACCTAATGCTTTGAAAAGTGCTTCCGCCTTATGATGGTCGTTAGCACCATAAACAATCGAGGCATGGAGATTTATCCGGGCCTCAATAGCGAAAGTCTCCAAAAAGTGACGAACCAGGTCAGCGGGAAAGCCGGACATATCGTTATTGCTAAATTCCAGATTCAGTACCGCATAGCCCCGCCCGCCGATATCCACCGCCACGCTCACCAGCGTTTCATCCATGGGCACCGAGACGTTAGCCATACGTACAATGCCGCGTTTTTCTCCTAAAGCCTCCCCGATAGCCCTACCCAGGCAAATAGCCACATCTTCCACAACATGGTGGATATCACCGCCATTAGCGTCTAGTTTTATGTCAATCAACCCATGCTTAGCTAACTGGGATAACAAATGGTCGAACATTTTTATGCCGGTGTTAATCGCAAAGTTTCCTGTGCCGTCTAGATTCAGCTCCAGATTGATATTAGTTTCTCTAGTATCTCTTTTAACAACCGATTTCCTGCCCTCGACGGCTAGAGATTCCAG
>JBGOXC010000221.1:0-2769 GCA_041478935.1 Dehalococcoidia bacterium | reverse complement strand
GGTCGGTTATTACCTGGCCAAAAGCCATAGGAACTTAACATAAAACAAAAAACAATTCAAAAAACAATTCAGCTATGGTCTGAAGCTAAAAGATATTAAAAAAATATTTTTATCAAAACAAATCGAATCCTTCAATACGGAGGTCTCCCATCAATATCTTCCAGAAAGTCCTTAAAAGTACCCGCGATTCTTGGTTCGGCAAAGCCATGTCCCTCTTCGACCGCGCTTCTATTGGCAAAGAGGTTTGGGAAGAGCTGGAAGAGTTGCTCATCTCCGCCGATGTCGGTGTTGCCACTACGGCTAAACTCATCAGCGTTGTTAAAGAACGCGCCGCCGCAGAAAAACTGGATGGCTCGCACGTCCGCACCCTTCTTAAGGAGGAGATGGTAAGAATCCTCACCGTTCCTGCCGCCGCGCCAACCGCTTCTATTACGCCTCCGGAGGTCATGCTCGTCGTCGGTGTCAACGGCAGCGGCAAGACCACCTCTATCGCCAAGCTCGCCCATCTATATAAAAAGGAAGGTAAAAAGGTTCTCCTCGCCGCAGCCGACACCTTCCGCGCCGCTGCCATCGACCAGCTTAAAAAGCAGGGGGAGAGGGCGGGGGTGGACGTTATTGCCCACCAGCCCGGTGCCGACCCTGGTGCCGTCGTTTATGACGCTTTACAGGCGGCTAAAAGCCGGGGAACGGATATCCTCATCATCGATACTGCCGGACGCCTCCATACCAAGTTCAACCTCATGGAGGAGCTTAAGAAGGTTAAGCGCGTTGCCTCTAAGTTTGATCCCACCGCTCCGCATGAAGTCGTCCTTGTCCTTGATGCCACCACCGGCCAGAATGGCCTCATGCAGGCGCGTTACTTCACCGAAGCCGTTGGCATCACTGGCATCTTCATCGCCAAGCTGGATGGCACGGCTAAAGGCGGCATTGTCCTGGCTATTTGCGACGAGCTTAAACTCCCCATCAAGCTCATCGGTATTGGCGAAAAACTAGAAGATATGGTAACCTTTAATGCAGTAGACTTTGTCGAGGCTTTGACCTCGTAGTCCCCTGTCATTGCGAGGAGCGCAGCGACGTGGCAATCTCATGGTTTGGTGAGGTTGAAGCATAGAATAGTATCATCTAGCAAAAAGGTAAAATGATTTTCGTTAATATTGACCCGATTGCCTTTCATATTGGCTCGTTCGCCATCGGCTGGTACGGCATTATGGTGGCGCTGGCGGTACTGACCGTGGTCACCTGGTTCTTACTGGGGGCGAGAAAAGACCCCCGCCTTTCGGTTGGGATGGCTCTCAACACGGCTCTCGTCGGTATCCCTTGTGGCATTATTTTCTCTCGTCTCCTCCATGTTATCGACCGGTGGGATTACTACTTCCACAACCCTGGGCAGATAATCGGCGGGTCCGGTCTTACCATCTGGGGCGCCGTATTAGGGGCGACGCTGGGCATGTGGCTTTACAACCGCTTTAGCAAGCGTCCATATGCTCACATGGCGGACATTATGACTCCCGGCATTGTCCTGGCGCAGGCGGTAGGCAGGATAGGCTGCACCATTTTGGGTGATGATTTTGGCTTGCCAACAACACTGCCCTGGGGCTTTGTTTACACCAGCCCCAACAGCCCTGCCTATGTTAATGGGTTGACGCCTACCCACCCCGTGGTGGTCTATGAAATACTTTATCTCCTTGTCATTTTTGGGATTTTAATGTGGCTGCGCAAGAAGCTTACGCCGGATGGCTCATTGTTCATCGTTTACCTGGCTTTATATTCGGTATGGCGTATCGGCAGCGACTTCCTTCGCCAGGGCACGGACTTCTTCCTCGGTTTGCATCAGGCGCAAATTATCGGCATCATCGTTTTGATAATTTGTGTTGTCCTGATTATCTGGCGCACCCGCTGGGTAAAAAAAGGGGAGGCAACCGTTAGGTCTAAAAAGGCTACCCGCTAGCCCTTATGTCGGTTAATAAGCGCCAGCCTCCAGGTATTGTCGGCTTCTCTCACACCGCCGATAGCACAAACCCGGATGTCGTCCCCTTGGTATGTCAACGCCGATATTTCGTAGATAAAATCGGCAATTTCCTGCGACGAGATGGCGCTGAATTTCACTTCCGTTGGACCCTTGTTTGCCTTAAAAGCCCCGGGGTTCTCTATGTTCCCGTTGTAAACTGACACACCATACAGTATGCCTGGTTTTGGCTTTAACGACCACGTAAAAGCCGGTTTGCCCGCCGTCTTAATACTGACGATGTAGACAGGCGTATTTTTATCCCCGCTGTTAGTGATTACCGCGCCGATGCGCGGCGTTTTTAAACTGTCCGCCTCGTAATTGGCGCCGTCCATGATTTTCTTCAGATAGCCGCTACTCGGCGTGGACTTAACGTTATAGAGGAGTTTGTAGACCTCAAAAATTGCCTCCGTCTGGATGCCGTTACTCACCGCTATCAGCCCGATGCTATTATCGTATTTAACTGCTGTATAATGTCGCAGCGGGTCATAAGGTGCATTGTCGATAGGACCCATAATGATGTTGTTTTCTTTCTTAGTTGCTTTTCTCTCCCGACTCTGCGGCGAGCGCCCGGTAACCAGGTAAGCGAAAGCCGATTTGTTCTCCTTCGTTACCCCCAGAAATAATTGTCTGCCCGGGTATGGCCCATTAGGATTTTTCATTTTCTTTGCTCCTGTTAGCCGCTCTTTTTAAAGTCCAGGATGTTTAGCCTTAGCTGTTTTTTGCCGCCCCAGTTATCCACCTCCAGATTATAAACGATGTCG
>JBGOXC010000111.1:0-5175 GCA_041478935.1 Dehalococcoidia bacterium | reverse complement strand
CGGTAGCGATACCTCCCAGCGCAAGCCCGGCGCAAATCAGGGGCACGCGCCCATATTTATCGGATAAACGGCCCATTATGGGTTTGGTTAATGTAGCCGTTAGTACCTGGACGGTAAATAATATGCCTATTTCCCAGGCTGTATAGCCGAGTTTTTCATTCAAATAAACAGGCAGGAATGTTTCTATGCAGCCGAAGGCGAAATATTGCACGGCCTCGATACCGCTCGTGGCGAGAATTCCCGGGTGACGAAAAACAAAAGCGATTTCCTGCCCGTATTTGCCACGACCTTGTTTTAAAGCTTGCCAGGCCGAGCCGGAGGTGTTGGTAGCCAGCGGCAACCGAATGGCTGCTAATAGAGCCAGTACCCCGGCAAAGCCGTCCGCCAGGTATACCCAGCGGAAATCTGTGCCGAAAATGAGAAGGCCGCCCACAAATGGAGCGATAAATCGCCCTATCATTGTAGCTGATGAATACCATGCCATGCGTTCTCCGCGCCCTTTCTCATAGGTATCGGCAACAACCGCCATGGCGACCGGTCCCAGAATGGCAGTGGCTAATCCATGATAGATACGCACCAGGACTAATTGCCAAGGAGTGTTTATTACCAGGTATAAGAAGGGAGCGGTGGCAAACACGATAGCCGCCATCAGTATTACCCGGCGGCGCCCGATAAGGTCGGAGAGAATGCCCGCGGGCAGGCTGACAACAATGCCCACTACCGTTGACGCCGCCGCGATAAAGCCCAGGGTAGACACGTCCACCCCCATAGAACGGATGAACAGGGGTAAAGCCGGGTTCTTGGCCATGGTCGAACTGAAGATGGCTAGGCCGCCCATGATACACAGCAGGATAAAAGGAGAAAATTTAGTCTTCATTAAAAAGCAATTCTACTTTATTTGTTTAGTAATTATCAAATTTTGACAGCGGTCAATAATGATATATAATACTAATCAAGCTCATCAGAAAAGGAGGCAAAATCATGAAATGGATTACACGTTCACACGTACATGTTGATAGGGTTGCCTGTCCTTGGCTCATCAGTCGCTTTATTGATAACGAAGCCGAATTTCTTTTTGCTCCGCCAAACCAGGTATTGGCTATAGCGGAAAAAACCGGGGCTATTCCTTTCGATTGTATGGGGAAGACAGAACTCGACCACCATGAAGGCCGCTGCTCGTTCGAGTCAATTATCGTCAAGTATGAGTTGAAAGACCCGGCACTGCTGCGAATGGCTAAGGTAGTTCACTCCGCTGACGTTGCCCCCGATATCGATAAGGACCCGATTGCCCGCGGACTGGAAGCGATAGCTGTTGGTTACAGCCTACGCTATCCCGACGACGAAGAGAACCTGGCACGTCAGTTCGAAGTATATGATTCTTTATATGCTTGGTGCCGACTGCAAGTAATGAAGGGTTAGTGATGCAATAAAGCAGCCGCCACCGGAGCAAACTACGCGTGCTGAGACTTATCGATAGTATCGAATAGAGATAAGGAATGGCTAGATAAAGGTACTTGAAAGAGGATTACCCTGATTTTACAATCAAGTAGATTGTTACCCACTGCACAATCTAGCGTTTTGTTACTTCTAGCAGGAGGCAGGGCTTCCAGGATGTTCTCATATTTAAGAGTACGCTCCAGCAATGGCTGCCTGTTCACATTATATCCATAATCTATCCGTAAAATAGGTTATCTCTTTATAAAAAAGGCAAATTACAGAACTCTATTTCAATCCCTTCTGTGAAACATTTACGACCATATTTACCATCCATTTACCGATACCTGTTGCTGCTTGTTGGGCTTGAGACAATCCGTCATAGAATGACCGTACGTTTGCCATTTTGCCATTTTTGAACTCGTATATACAAACAGCTGGCGATACCCATTTCCTACCATTAGTGGTCCCAGATAAATTATGTTCAATTATTCCTGTGTCTCCTTGTGTAATTATACCTATGCCAGTCTCAGTAACCTTGTAATCTTTAGTCATTTTATTAACCCATGTGATGTTTTTCTCAATTTGGGCGATTCCTTTGAACGTGCCTAAAGGACTAATCAATACTACATCTTCCGCAAGGAAAGATAAGGCTTGCTTAGTATCTCCTGCTGTCCACGCTTTGAGAAAACCACGAATTGCATCCTTGATTTGTTGGTCAGTCATCTCACACCTCCTAAAGTATTTATATTTTTGTAATAATTCGTCTACAGCTTCCAACAGATATGATAACGATAAATTTTGTATTTACGTCAGATTTACATCACCTCCATTTATCTGATGTCCTTTCTCCATGCTATTGCTCCGCTACTAGGAGTACGGCTATTTCATTTTCAGGTCTCTTTCATATGCTGGGATTAAAGTCTAGTTCCCTATTGATATGGTTGTCAACACACTCCATCTATAGTAAGCGGTTCTTATATCTCGGATTTTTAAGAAACGAATAGTTGCAGAGCGTGAATCAATCCCTTCTTCTCGAATAAAAGTACGGGAACTGCCCCCCTTCCCCGCCAACTACTTGCATAGATTTCGAGACAAGAAACACCGACCGAGGGGAGAATCCAAAATTCTCCGGAAACATGACTGGCTAGCGATAGTTATCATCGCCTTTGGCACCTGCATAATCATCCGCCTATTATTACAATGAAAATTGATTTCTTGTAATGCGAGGCTAGCCATGGAAAAATCCATAATAATTATCGGGGCGGGAATCGCTGGTTTATCCGCTGGTTGCTACGGGCAAATGAACGGTTACAAGACACAGATATTCGAAATACATGATAAGCCCGGCGGCGTATGCACCGCCTGGGAACGGAAGGGCTATACCATCGATGGCTGTCTCCACTGAGATGCTACCACTTGCCCATCTCTTCCAGCGCCTTGACAACACGCCATGACTCGGCGCTAACGGCGGTACCTCCCATAACAATAGCAACCGCCACGGTTTCCAAGATTTCAGCCTTGGTGGCTCCGGCTTTTACGGCATCTTTAGTTTGCCCGATAATACACCTGGTGCACCCTGCCATGAATCCGGCTGCCAAGGCGATAAGCCGCTTGGTCTTGAGACTGAGCGCTCCGTCTCGATATACTTCCTTCCTGAAGGTGGAATATGCTTTCATTGCGTTCGGCAGTCCTAGGTCGAACTTGTCCCTGTACTTAGCAGTTTCGTCATAGTATTCTATCTGGTTCTCCATAGGTAGTCACCTCTATTATTGACTTTTAGTGTTCAAACGACATGGAATTCAAGCTGTTTCAGCGTGTCCGGTTTAACAACGTCCCAGCAGACCAGCCGGTAGGCTGGATTGACAAAATCAGCAATGACTTTTTCGTAGCTGGTAAAAGTCTTGGGGCTCAACTCTTTGTTACTGAAATATCTAAACCCCGCGCCCTGTTGAAAAACACAGACCGAGTGGCTGTGAGCCAAGGAGGAAACCATGGCGGTGACAATCACGGGCTTGGTCTTATTATCCCACTGGTTGAGCAAGGCAGCGGCGAGGACAGCAAAGCCATCGCAGTCGTCCTTCTTTTTAGTCCAGACCCGCTGGGGATAGCTAACGCAGTCGAACAGTTCAGCAAAGCCATCCTGTTTCCAAGTAATTTCTCTTAAGCAAGACTGGATGTCCGCCAGGGTTTTAACCGGGGGGAGAGGATTTTTCAGGAAGCCGCGCTCAAAAAGGCAGCGGCGGAAATTAGACCAGCCGTAACGGGGCCCACTCAACCACCATCGGAAGAGCATATCCTGTATCCACATAATCGGCACCTCCTAACATTAGGTACTATGGATTATACTCTGGAAACGGTGGATGTCAAGGGAAAAATTACGGGTGTTTGACATCTCTCTTGATAAAATGTTATTGTTTACAATGTTGACTAAATAAGTAAACAATCCCGTGAGGTGACACGATGAAGTTATCAACGAGGACACGCTATGGCACCAGAGCCCTCCTTGAATTGGCTTTACATGAGGGGGAAGGTCCAGTCTTCCTGAAAAATATCGCAGCAAGCCAGCAGATTTCGTTGGCTTATCTAGAGCACTTAATTGCCCCTTTAATTGCCGGCGGCATTATCCGCAGCGTTAAAGGACCTAAAGGCGGCATTGCCCTGGCGAAAAAACCCGGTGATATTAAACTTATTGAGATTACGCAATTATTGGAAGGTTCGTTAGCGCCGGTGGAATGCGTTGACCATCCGGAGGTGTGTAAACGTTCCAGCAAGTGTGTTACCCGCGATATCTGGAGCGAGCTGAAAACAGCGATGGATGGAGTTCTTTCGACGACCACGCTGCAGGACCTGGCGGAAAAGCAAAAGAATAGGGGACTGCCGGAATCATCAATGTATTACATTTAGGGGAGCAAAAAATGGCGAATAAAAATATCGGATATACTAAATACAAAAATTTAAAGATACCTGAGCTAACCAGGGGTATCGCCAGTGACTGCACGGAACTCATCGGCAACACGCCACTAGTACGGCTAAACCGGTTGACGGATGGCGCTAAAGCGGAGGTGGTCGCCAAGCTGGAGTTCTTCAATCCTACCAGCAGCGTTAAAGACCGTATCGGCGTGGCGATGATTGCCGATGCCGAAGCAAAAGGACTGATAAATAAAGACACGGTTATCATCGAGCCAACCAGCGGCAACGCCGGTATCGCCCTGGCTTTCGTCTGCGCGGCGAAAGGCTACCGACTTATCCTAACCATGCCGGATACGATGTCGGTGGAGAGGAGGCAGCTGCTATCGATTTTTGGCGCGGAGCTGATACTTACACCGGGGGAGGAGGGGATGAGTGGAGCAATTAAGAAAGCGGAGGAACTGGCGGCGAAGAATAACTACTTTATGCCGCAGCAGTTTAAAAATCCGGCTAATCCGGAAATCCACCGTTTAACCACCGCCGAGGAAATCTGGCGGGATACTGAAGGTCGGGCGGATATTGTGGTGGCAGGGGTGGGCACGGGCGGCACACTGACCGGCGTCGCCGAAGTTTTAAAAGCCAGGAAACCCGGATTCAAGGTTATTGCCGTTGAACCAGCAAGCTCACCGGTGCTTTCACAGGGTAAAGCGGGGTCGCACAAAATCCAGGGAATCGGGGCGGGTTTTGTGCCCGATGTATTGCGCAAGGATTTAATTGATGAAATTATCACCGTGTCTAACGAAGACGCGGGTATTACGGCACGGCGGTTGG
>JBGOXC010000080.1:0-5836 GCA_041478935.1 Dehalococcoidia bacterium | reverse complement strand
GAAGCCGCTTGCCGCCCTTCATTACCTTGGCAACGCGGTTTACGTTAATAAGCTTATCATTAAGGTTTAATTCGGTTGCATCTATCCGGCTTAATGGTTGCTTCATCATACCCTCTCTTAAAACTTGAGCCCGCCCTTACGAGCTGCTTCTGCTAGGGCTTTTACCCGTCCATGATACTTAAAACCCCCGCGGTCGAAGGCTACGTGACTTATTTTTTTCTCAGTAGCGCGTTTTGCCAGCAGCGTGCCGACCATTTCCGCCTGGCTGGTTTTGTTTTTCTTATTGCCATCCTTGGTTATTTCTTCATCCAGCGTGGAGGCTGCCACGAGCGTGCGCCCTTGTGCATCATCCACCACCTGGGCGTAAATATGCGTTAGACTCCGGAAAACGCAAAGTCGCGGCTGTTCCTTGGTGCCGTTTATCTTCTGCCTGACTCTGCGGTGCCTTCTTAATCTTGCTTCTCTGGTAAAAGATTTCGTCATTTTTATTGCCTGCCAACTACCTTACCGGTCTTACCCGGTTTAATACGTACCTTTTCTCCTGTGTATCTGATGCCCTTGCCTTTATAATGGTCCGGCGGCCTGAGGCCGCGGATTTCTGCTGCCATCTGCCCAACGTCTTCCTTGTTTATCCCGCTAACCTTTATTTTGTTTGTTCCTTCCACGGCTAGCGTCAGGCCTGGCATTGGGTTTACATCCACCTGGTGTGAAAACCCAAGGCGTAAAGTAAGCTTTTCGCCGGTCTTTTCTGCCCGGTAGCCAACGCCCACGATATCGAGCGTCTTTTCAAAGCCCTTGGATACGCCTTCTACCATGTTCGCCAGCAGGGTGCGGGTCAAGCCATGGTAAGCGCGGTGTTTCTTATTATCGCTGGGTCTGGTCACCACCAGGTTATTCCCTTCCATGGCGATTTTCATTTCCGCGGGCAGCGTCCGATTAAGCTCCCCCTTGGGACCTTTTACGGTTACGCTACCCCCCGATATATTCACCGTTACTCCTGTTGGTATCGGTATCGGCAATTTTCCTATTCTAGACATACATATCGCTCCAGAAATTGTTTACCATACATAGCATAATAACTCGCCGCCGGACTTCTGGTGCCAGGCTTGCTGTCCTGTTTTAAGACCCTGCGAAGTTGAAATAATAGCAATGCCCAGACCGCCGTAAACGCGCGGTATTTCTCGCTTATGCACATACATCCGCAGTCCCGGCTTACTTATGCGTTTCATGCCCGAAATAGCCGGTTTGCTATCATCTAAATATCGCAACTGGACCTTTATCATCCGGTGAGGCTTGCCCTTGACTACCTCGTAATCGGAAATAAAGCCTTCCTCCTTGAGGATTTTGGCAATAGCCAGCTTAACCTTGGATGCAGGCACCTGAACACTATCATGTCTGACCATGATGGCGTTCCGTATCCGGGTTAACATATCAGCAATTGGATCTGTCACTGTTACATCACCTACCAATTTACTTCTTTAGCTTACCAGCTGGATTTTCTGACGCCGGGCAGCTGCCCCTCGAGTGCCAGGTGTCGGAAGCATATCCGGCACACCCCGAACTTGCGGATATAGGCACGCGGCCGACCGCATATTTTGCAGCGGTTATGCTTACGCGTCGGGTATTTGGGCGTTCGCTGCGATTTTAATACCAGTGATTTCTTAGCCATTATTATTTCTCCCCATCCTTAGCAAAAGGCATCCCGAGCAGACCGAGTAAGTTCTTGCCGTCCTCGTCGGTCTTTGCCGTTGTTACAATTGATATTTCCATACCGCGTATTTTATCGACTTTATCGTATTCAATTTCCGGGAATAAGATTTGCTCTTTAAGCCCGAGGGTATAGTTGCCGCGCCCATCGAAAGAATCTGGGGCGACTCCCTGGAACTCATGCATACGGGGCAGCACCGCGTTGACCAGCTTATCGAAGAAGTCCCACATCCGCTCCCCCCGCAGCGTTACCATTAAGCCGATGGGCATGCCGATTCTCAATTTAAAATTGGCGATGGCTTTCTTGGAGCGCGTGGTCAGCACGTGCTGGCCGGTAATTGCCGTCAGGTCTGCCTCCGCCGCTTCCAGCGCCTTGGCATTAGAGATTGCTTCCCCCATCCCGATGTTTACCACTATTTTCTCCAGATGCGGCACCTGCATGATGTTTTTATAGCCGCAGATTTCCATCATGCGCGGCACTACTTCTTTACGGTATTTATCCTTTAGCCTTGCCATTAGTCAATCACCTCTTTGCAGACACGGCAGAATCTAACACTCCGGCCGTTTTCCAGCTTGTGTATGCCGGTGCGGGTCGGTTTATTGCACTTGGTGCACAAAAACATAACCTTTGAGACGTGCATCGGCTCTTCGATATCGATAATACCGGCCTGCCTCGCAGCGCCCTTAGCTTTGGAGTGCTTTTTAATAAAATTTATACCTTCGATAATCAGCTTCTGTGTCTTGGGGTAGGCAAAACGGACCTTGCCCTTTTTACCTCTATCCTTCCCCGCGATCACCAGTACTGTATCGTCTTTTCTAATTTTCATTGTTTCTCTGCCTTTATAATACTTCCGGCGCTAGCGAAACGATTTTTGTGTATTGTTTGTCTCTTAGCTCCCGCGCCACCGGCCCGAAAATGCGTGTCCCTTTAGGATTATTCTTATCGCTAAGAATTACCGCGGCATTCTCATCAAACCGGATGTATGAGCCGTCCTGCCGTCGGAAGGGATGCGCCGTCCGCACGACCACCGCCCGCACCACATCGCCTTTCTTGGTTGCCGCATTGGGTATCGCTTTTTTCACCGAGGCGACAATCGTATCGCCGAGATAGGCGTATTTCCGGTGAGTGCCGCCGAGGATGTTGATGCACATAATCTCGCGTGCCCCGGAATTATCCGCTACTTTTAATCTGCTGTTCATCTGAATCATGTCTGTTTCCCCGCAAAAAACCTTAGTTCGTTATTTCTTCCGGTTTAATCTCGGCTACCTCGCCTTTGGTCACTATCTCAACCACGCGCCATCTCTTGAGTTTGGAGAGGGGACGGGTTTCTTCTATTTTAACGATATCGCCCACTTTACTCTGATTCTCTTCGTCGTGAGCGTAGTATTTCACAATTCTCCGGATAGTCTTCTTATATAGCGGATGGCGCCGTGGCGTATCTACGGCTACAATCACTGTCTTATCCGTTTTGTCGCCCACTACCCTGCCGAACCTAACTTTACGTTTTGTTTCCATACTTTCCTATCCTAACTGATTCCTAGTTCTTTTTCTCTTATCAGTGTTTTTAAACAGGCAATCTTCCGCTTCACCCGCCTTAACTCGCGGTGGTTCACCAGCTGCTTGGTGGAGAGGCGGAAACGGAGATTAAAAAGCTCCTGGTGTGTATCCTCCAGCTGCTTTTGCAGTCCCTGGATGTCTAAAGCTCTAAATTCATCAAGTTTCGCCACGTTGACTCCCTATTCTGCTGTATCGCTGCTCATCGCAGCGACCGATTCTTTTTCAATAAAACGGGTCTTTAGAGGCAGTTTATGTGCCGCCAGCCGGATGGCATCTCTAGCTAGCTTTCCCCCCACCCCCGACATTTCAAACATAACCCTGCCGGGTTTAATCACGGCTACCCAGTGGTCCGGCAGACCCTTGCCGCTGCCCATGCGGGTTTCCGCCGGCTTCTTGGTGGCGGGTTTATCTGGGAATACGCGTATCCATACCTGGCCGCCGCGGCGGATATGCCGCGTGATAGCGCGCCGAGCTGCCTCCAGCTGCGCGCTGGTTACCCAGGCAGATTCCAGCGCCTGGAGACCATATTCGCCATAAGTTATCGTATTGCCGGAATGAGCCTGACCAGCCATACTGCCCCTTTGAGTCTTACGATATTTAACGCGTTTCGGCTGTTGCATCCTTGTCCTCTTCCTTGGTCTTGCCTACGTTCTTTGTCTTTTTAACAGCTTTGGTTGCGGCTTCGCCGGTATCCGCCGTCTTGCGTGGTTTCTTGGGCGCCGGCGGTTCTTCTTTGGCTGCCTTGGATGCCGCAGCTTTTACTGCAGGTTTTTTAGCCTCGGTAACTTTAGCTGCTTTCTTTGCTTTAGGTTTAGCTGCCTTTTCTTCCGGTTCTGCTGCCGGAGCTGCTTTTACAGCTTTAGCTGCTTTGGCTGGCTTTTCTTTCGTCTCCGCAGTGGCGACTACCTTTTCTGCCTCAACTGGTTTTTCTTCCGTGGCAGCGGTAGCGGCTTTTATCGCTGCTTCAATTGGTTTTTCTCCCTGTATGGCGGCTGCTGGTTCGGCCGCGGCTTCACCGGGCTTTACTTCGGCTTCAGCCATCTTCATTTCGGGCAGCACCTGCCCCTTATATATCCAGACCTTTACCCCGATGCGCCCCATGGTAGTGACCGCCTCGGTAAAACCATAATCAATATCCGCCCGTAATGTATGGAGAGGCACCTGCCCCTCATGCGATGTCTGACGGCGGGCGATTTCTGCATTAGCCAGCCTGCCGGCGGCGCTGATCTTAATCCCTTTGGCGCCGGACTGTATCGTGCGGAAGATAGCCTGTTTCATAGCGCGGCGGTAAGCCACGCGGCGTTCAATCTGTTCCGCCACCGACCGTGCCACCAGGTACGCATCCAGTTCCGGCTGGCGTATTTCCTGTATATTTAAACGTACTTTCTTCCCGATGAGTGCTTCCAGATTTTGTCTCATTTCATCAACACGTGAACCGCCCCTCCCGATAACAATGCCCGGTCGGGCGGTGTGTAAGGTGATAGTTACGTCTTTAGCCTGGCGGTCGATTTCTACCAGGGAGATTGCCGCTTCGGGATACTTCTCTTTGATATATTCCCGGAGCTTATTATCCTCCTGGATAAACTCGGCATAGTGCTTTTCACTATACCATTTTGACTGCCAGTCTTTAATGATTCCGAGTCTGAATCCTATCGGGTGAACTTTATGACCCAATTAATCCTCCTGTTCCGCAACTATCACGGTAATGTGGCTGGAATGCTTAAGTATGGGGCTTGCCCGTCCTCTCGACCGTGCCCGGTAGCGGCGCGCAACCCGGGCTGAATCAACATATATTTTTATTATTCTTAAATCGGCCGGGTCCATCTGAAAGTTGTTCTCGGCATTCGATACCGCTGATTTTACTACCTTGGCGAGGAACTTCGCCTTCGGCGTACGCGTATATTGCAGCATATTCAATGCCTCAGCAACTTTTTTGCCTCGCACCATATTCGCCAGCGGACGCACTTTGCTGGCGGGTAAGCCGGTATTTTTAGCTATTGCTCTAACTTCCACTTTTTCAGCACCTTATTTCAAAATTACTCTTCAACTTCTACTTTTGTTCCGTGTCCTTTAAATATGCGGGTCGGGGCGAATTCCCCCAGCTTATGGCCTACCATATTCTCGTTGATGTAAATCGGCACATGTCTCCGCCCGTCATATACGCCGATGGTAAGCCCCACCATCTGCGGCAGTATGGTAGACCATCTTGCCCAGGTCTTGATGACTGTTTTACTGCCGGAACGTATTACAGCGTCTACATGTTTCGCCAGCTTTGCATCAACTGCTGGCCCTTTTTTCGTTGATCTTGACATCTTTCCTCTTTACTTGCCTCTGCGTTTGATAATCATCTTATCGGAAGCCTTCGGCTTGCGTGTCTTATAGCCGAGGGCTGGTTTACCCCACGGTGTCTTCGGCCCGGGCATGCCTATGGGAGAACGCCCTTCGCCGCCGCCATGGGGATGGTCCCGCGGCGACATTACGGAGCCTCTAACGGTCGGTCGCCACCCCATATGTCGCTTGCGTCCGGCTTTGCCCAGACTGATGGTTTGGTGCTCTAAATTGCCTATTTGT
>JBGOXC010000022.1:0-9049 GCA_041478935.1 Dehalococcoidia bacterium | reverse complement strand
CGATTTCCCGCACCTTATCGGAGGAGACCTCCATTTCCTTAGCGATTTCGCGGGAGGTGGGTTCGCGGCCGTACTCCTGCGCCAGCCGGCGACTGATTCTTAAGAGGCGGTTGATAGTCTCCACCATGTGCACCGGGATGCGGATGGTGCGTGCCTGGTCGGCGATGGCACGAGTAAGCGCCTGGCGTATCCACCAGGTGGCATAGGTGCTGAATTTATAACCCTTGCGGTAGTCAAACTTTTCCACGGCGCGCATTAAACCGATATTGCCCTCCTGGATAAGGTCGAGCAGGGACATGCCGCGCCCGATATGCTTTTTCGCCACGCTAACGACGAGACGCAGGTTAGCTTCGATAAGATGTCTTTCCGCTTTCTTGCCTTCGTGGAGAACATTGTTGATAAATGACGAATAATGCCTTTCGTGAGACTGGATAGAGCGAGTAAACTTAGAGTCGGTCACCAGTTTAGGAATGTCATTCAGGTTTATATTGCCGTTTACGGAGCTGCGGATATCTTCCGGCAGGAGGCGGCTGCCCATGGAAAGCCTGACAAGCATTTCTTCAGTTTCTGGAACTGTTTTGCCGAGTTTAACAGAGAAGTCATGAATTATCAGCGGGTCAATGGAGTTATCAATAATCTCCTGAATCTTGGGGTCATAAACACTTTTATTAAAATTCTTGGTCTTATGCAAGCCGAGTTTATCCTGCAGGAGGTGAACCAGATGGGAAGCCTGCCCAAGGTCTTGCAGGACAGCCAAAATAATTTCAGTAGCAGAAGGCTGGCGGCCGTTTTTCCGGGTGCATTCCTGCTGGATGATTTTAATGTACTTGCCTTCCTCCATATGTTTGGCGAGAGTCTTTTCATCCTGGGCGGTGAGCAGGTGCACGCGGCCGATTTCGTGGAGGTAGATGCGCACGGGATCGTCGGTAATATCCTGTTCGGCAATCTCTTCTGCAGGCAGCTCTGTATCCAGGTCGACGTCAACGTCTTCTTTACCTTTTACCCAAAATTCATCGCCTTCGGGGATTTCGCCGTTTTCCAGTTCTTCGTCGGGTGTAATAGCCCCACCGAACAATACATCCGCTTTTTCATCGGAGTCCGAAATTTCGGGGTGTTGGATTTCATCCAAGTTATCGCCACTGCGAAGAGAATCCATCTCATTCTTGTCTTTTTCCATTATTTATCTCCTTGGGTTTTTCGTAAATCAAGGACCCCATTTCTGTCTACTTTGAATCTCCATTTTATTAAGTCGGCGGACAATTTCGATATTTTCTTCAAAGGCGGTATCATCCACCAAATTTGAAGAATCTGCTTTCATTATCGCTATATTTCTCAGGAATCTTTTCCCCAGTTCGATGATGACATCGACGTACTTTTTTTCGTTATTATATTTTGTAGTAGGTATATTCATATTTATTATAACATCCAGATGCTCATGGAGGGCAGGGTCAAGGCGTTCTTTTATCGCCTGATTGTCCTCCACTGCCTGCCAAACGAGAAAAATTTCGCGGTTTTCTGTATGACTGAAATACTCGGGGGAGATATCGGTCTGAAATTCACGCAACTCCGGGTGCTGCAACAATAATGCTAAACAATATTCCTCGCGGGAGGAGGAGCCTAAAGGACGAGTTACAGTAACAGTCGGTTTGGAGACAGTTATTCTTTGTCTTTTCGGCGCCAGTTTAAGACGGATGAGAGAGGCTTTAATCGTGTTCATGTCCACCTTGACCAGAGCGGCTAGTTTTTGCAGGTAATGCGCCTGACGGATGGGGTCGGATATAGCAGCGATAACAGGCAACAGCTTATCCACAGCGGCGGACTTGTCGCGGGCGGTGGAGAGGTCAAGTTTAACGACGGTCTTTTGAAAAAGGAAGTCAACGAGGGGCAGGGCATCATTAACCAAGTCCTGCCATTTAGTTAAATCTTCGCGCATAACTTCGTCGGGGTCTTTACCTTCCGGCAGAAGGATAACGCGCATCTCGGCGTTAAGGACATTTTCGTAACCAACAGTACGCAGCATAGCTTCCTCGCCGGCAGCATCGGCATCTAGCGAAAGGATAACGTTTTTGCTCAACTTTTTTAAGATGTTTACCTGCGTTTCGGTTATCGCCGTGCCCATGGAGGCGACGGCGTTAGCGACGCCGCACTGGTGCGCCATGATAACGTCCATATAGCCTTCCATAATAATGGCGACGTCCAGTTTTCTGATAGCCGCGGCGGCGCGGTCTATACCGTATAACGTGCCGCTTTTATCAAAGGTGGGGGACTGGGGTGAATTTTTATACTTAGGCTCGATATTATCTAAAACCCTAGCGCCGAAGCCCGTGACCCGCCCCTTAACATCGCGGATGGGAATCATCAGTTTGCCACGAAAGCGGTCGGAGGTTTTGTGTTTTTCATCCTCGTAAAGCAGGCCAGCAGTCAGTAGGGTCTTTTCGTCGTGACCTTTTTCCAGCAGGTAGAGTTTTAAGGCGTCATAAGCGTCCAGACTGTAGCCAAGTTGGAAATCAGAGATAGTCTGGGCGGTAAGACCGCGTTTTTCAAGATAACTTTTAGCTTTAGCGGCTGCTGGGGAGTTAAGCAACAGGTTGTGATAATAGAGACTGGCGGCTTCGTTGGCACTGAAAAACGGTTCTTTTTCCTCTTGCCGGGCAGCGCCTTCGAATCTGGTGGGTAATGTTACACCAACGCGACGGGCGAGCAGGCGTAAAGCCTCACCAAAGTCCAGTCCCTCCTTTTTCATAACGAAAGCGAAGACATCGCCGCCGGTGTTGCAGGCACCGAAGCAGTGCCAGCTCTGCTGCTCCGGGTAGACGAAGAACGAGGGGTGTTTTTCGGTGTGGAAAGGGCATAAAGCCGTCAGGTTACGCCCGGATTTTTTTAGCGTGGCGTATTGGCCGACGACCTCGGCGACATCCAGCTTCTGTTTTACTTCGTCAATAGCGCTCATAATCTTTAGAGACAATTATATATTATACAACTTTTGATGGGGATGATGGTGTTTTATATACCACTTTATTGACTGAAAAGTCAAGGTGTAAAACTATATTGTAAAGATAATAGATTTTCAAGTTTTATAATTTTAGTTTCAGCTTGAATACTCACCCCCTTTTTCCCCCTCTCAAACATAGCTATTTTTAAACTCGATTTTCCTTTTGTTTGAGAGGGGGAGAAGATACGAGAGGGGGCGCAGCCCCCTCTCGCGGCGCACACCCCCTGGGGAAAAGGAGTAAAAAGGGGAAACCTTTACACTGATAACTTACGATGAAAGCGACTCTTAGGGTAAATGGTCAGAGATACTGTCCGTCTACGGCGGGCACTTCGCACAGATGGAGCGGAAGAGTGTGGTGCTTAAATAGCGGTCGCCACGGTCGGGCAGGATAACGACAATATTGCCTTTCTTCATCTTTTTAGCGACCTGCAGGGCACCGGCCACAGCAGCGCCGCTGGACATGCCCGTGAAGAGGCCTTCTCTGACAGCCAGCAGCCGCGCCGTCTCAAAAGCATCGCCGTCCTCAATGGTTAGTTTCTCGTCCATAGCTTGGGGGTCATAAATGCCGGGGACAACGCTTTCCTTCATATTTTTAAGTCCCTGGATAGTATGCCCGATGGTCGGCTCAACACCGATGATTTTTATGCCCTTAACTTTTTCTTTAAGATAATTACCGGTGCCGATAAGCGTGCCGGTGGTGCCCATGGCGCAGACGAAGACATCGATTTTACCCTTCATTTGGTTAAAAATTTCCGGTCCGGTTGTCTCATAGTGGGCCAGGATATTATTGGGGTTATCAAACTGGTTAGGCATAAAGTACTTGCTCGGTTCGGTTTTTAAAGCATCGTGGGCGCGATGGATAGCGCCGTCCACAGCTTCCTTAGCGGGGGTGAGCACAACCTCGGCGCCGAAAGCCTGAAGTATAAGCTGCCTTTCCACGCTGACACATTCCGGCATAAAAAGTTTAACTTTATATCCCTTGGCGGCGCCAATCATAGCGATGGAGATGCCGGTGTTGCCGGAGGTTGGTTCAATGATGGTTTTATCTTTAGTAAGTTCGCCGGATTCTTCCGCCATCTTAATCATATAAAAAGCGGGGCGGTCTTTAACCGAGCCACCGGGGTTGTTGCCTTCCAGCTTGGCGTAAATCTTTACGTCGTTATTGCCATTGAGGTTGGTTAGCTGCACCAGCGGCGTGTTGCCGATGGCACCTAAAACGTTGGAATTGCCGTTTTTCATATTCATCTACCTTATTTATATAATAGCACCTAACAGCGAGTTAATCATCGATACCGGGTACAGGGAAGCGGCGACATATTTGAGCGACTTCCTGACGGACTTCCTCAATAACCTTTTCTTTATCTATATTTTTAATTACTTTAACAATCAATGCCGCGATTTTTTTCATTTCTTCGGTTCCGAAGCCGCGGGTAGTGGCAGCGGGTGTACCGAAGCGTACGCCGCTAGTTGTTCGGGGCGGCCGAGTATCAAACGGTATCGCATTATGGTTCGCTACGATACCGGCAGTATCCAGAGCTTTTTCTACCTGTACACCTGTTAAGCCCGTAGGTGTGAGGTCAACAAGCATGAGGTGATTATCTGTACCGCCGGACACCAGGCGTAATCCTTGTTTTTGTAGTTCCGAGGCTAACACACGAGCGTTTTCTAATACCTTTTTTTGGTATTCAACAAATGACGGCTGCATTGCCTCATAAAGCGCCACTGCCTTAGCGGCAACGGCGTGCATATGAGCCTTACCCTGCGCTTCGGGGAAGACAGCGGAATCAATATCTCTGGCGAGTTCTTTTTTGCAGAGTATCAAGCCACCGCTGGTGCCGCGTAGCGTCTTATGCGTCGTCATCGTGACGACATCCGCAAAAGGGACAGGGGAAGGGTGAAGGCCAGCCGCCACCAGGCCGGCGATATGCGCCATGTCCACCATGAGTTTAGCCCCGACGGAATCCGCCAGGCGGCGGAAACGCTCAAAATCAATTATCCGGGGATAGGCCGAGTACCCGGCTAAAATCAATTTGGGTTGATGTTCTTTAGCCAACCGCTCGATTTCCGGAAAGTCAATACGTTCCGTTTCACGGTTGACATGATAATGGACAAATTTATATGTCCGGCCGGAAAAGGTAATGGGCGAACCATGGGTCAGATGCCCGCCGTGCGGTAAATCCATTGCCATAGCAGTATCACCGTAGTTCATCAATGCGAAATATGCCGCCATATTTGCCTGCGAGCCACTATGCGGCTGGACATTGGCATGTTCGGCTTTAAAAAGTTCTTTAGCACGGTTGATAGCCAAATTTTCAATGGTGTCCATATTTTCGCAGCCGCCGTACCAGCGGTGGCCAGGGTAGCCCTCGGCATATTTATAGGTAAGGAAAGAGCCCTGGGCTTCGAGGACGGCGCGGCTGGTATAATTCTCCGAGGCGATGAGATTGATAATTTCCTTCTGCCGCTTTTTCTCACACTCAATGGCGTCAAATATTTCGGGGTCAGTCTGGCTTAAGAAACTCATAGAAATGCTCCTCAAAGGAAAAATGGGGTACAGTAAATAGTCTACACTGGCACTACGGAGGTGTCAATTATAGGTATTTTGAATCAATGATTAGACAAATTTATATTATATATTGTAAATAGCAAGTATTTCTGGTATAGTGCGGGTAATTTCGGCGTAAAGGAGAGTGAGATGGGCAGAATAATTGTATTTGGGATTTTTCTTTTAGCCATCATCTTCTTCTTAATGCCATGGATTAGTGTCAGCTGCGCGGTTACGGAAATATTCAGCGCCAGTGGACTCGACATGGTACGGGGTTCGTATAACATACCGAGCGAATTTTCCGGCGGAACGTCAACGGAAAACGAACCGATTGCCATCTATGCCCTAGTCGCAGCAGGAGTGGGGTTAATTGTATCAATTTTCCGGGGTGGCATTTGGCGCTTTTTGCGAGTTTTAGCCGGAGTTGCCGGCATCGCTTTTATGGTGTGGCTGAAGTTTAAGCTCGACGACAATATGCGAGGAGCAGAGGCGAGCATGCTGCAGTTAAATTACCTATTGGGGTACTGGCTGACACTGGGCGCTTTTGCGCTGGCAACGGTAGTCAGCCTGTTTATTAAAGATAGTCCCCCGAAGTACATAACCCCGACACCAAGGCCGACACAGGTCGCCCCACCGCCTGGAGGCGTCCCTCCCCCATCACCTCCACTTATACCGCCACCGCCACCCAATGCTTAGGTTGAACCTAAAAGAATAATAACTAAAATTTTTAATCAACCTTATTGGGAGCTATTATGCCCAAAGTAAAAGTCGACAACATAAGCATGTATTATGAAATCCACGGCAAGGGCGAGCCGCTGGTATTTATCAACGGCCGAAATATGTGCCAGGATTTGCTTTACCGACATGTTCCAGTTTTCGCACGGGAATATAAGCTAATTACTTTCGATAATCGGGGGACGGGCAAAAGCGATGCGCCGGATGTCCCTTACTCTTTAGAAATGATGGCGAATGACCTTGCCGGACTACTGGATGTCATCGACATTAAAAAAACACATCTTGCGGGGTATTCCATGGGAGCGCGGATAGCAGAAGAGATAGCCATAAGTTGCCCGGAAAGAGTCCTTAGCTTGATGCTTGTGTGCCCCATCACCTGGAGTGCGGAACTCCATAATCAGCCGCAACCGGGAACAGAAGAGGAACAAAAGCGCTGGGAAGCAATGTCGCTGGAAGAAAGAGTATGGTCTTTTTTACAAGGGGTCGTCAGCGATGAATTTATCCAGAAAAACCATAAGCTTGCCGAAAAGATGCATAAAATAATAATGGAAGGCTACGGGCCGCCGCACGCGCAAAAGTGGCACGCCCAGGCATCGGTGTCATACGACAACTATAAACGCCTCCCGCAAATTAAGGCACCGACCCTCATCATGGCCGGCGGAGCAGACAAGATAGTGCCACTGGACAACATACTTATCCTGAAAGAAAGAATCCGGGGAGCGGAACTCGCTATTCTGGATAAAATGGGGCATTTCATGATGTGGGAAGGGTTTGAAGAGTCCAACCGAGTGATGCTGGAGTTTTTAAAGAAGCAAAGGTAAACGAATAAGGCTTGACAAACTTCGTACCTCTTCTTATAATAAAAAGAAACCCCCACCTGATTTGACTCGTATATTCCTGTTTATTGATTCCCCGTAGCATTTCCAAGGATAATTCTGGAGTAATTCCAGTTTTATTATAATTTTTAGATATGCCGAAATATATCTTTGTGACCGGTGGCGTATTGAGTTCCGTAGGGAAAGGCATCACCGTCGCTTCAATCGGCACCATCCTGAAGAGTCGCGGGGTTACGGTAGCCGTCCAAAAGCTGGACCCATACTTAAACGTCGACCCGGGCACGATGTCCCCCTACCAGCACGGCGAGGTATACGTCACTAAAGACGGCGCGGAAACCGACCTCGACCTGGGTAATTACGAACGCTTCATCGACATCGAATGCACGGCAGATTCCAACACGACATCCGGCCAAATATACAGCGCCTTAATCATGCGGGAGAGGCGGGGGGACTTCCTCGGGGGCACGATACAGATAGTGCCGCATCTGACCGATGAAATAAAGAACAGGTTCAAGAAGCTCGCGGAAAAATCAGGGGCGGAGGCAATTTTAATAGAGGTGGGGGGCACGGTGGGCGATATCGAGGGGCAGCCGTTCCTGGAAGCGATACGGCAGATGAGGAACGACGTGGGCAGGAATAACGTGTTGTATATTCACGTTACGTTTCTCCCTTACCTTAATTCCACACAGGAGCTAAAGACCAAACCCACGCAGCACAGCGTCAACGAGCTGCGGCGTATCGGTATCCAACCGGACGTAATCGTCTGCCGCAGCGATTATCCCATTCCCGAGAACCTGCGAGATAAGATATCACTATTTTGCGACGTAGAAAAACAAGCAGTGATACCTTTGCCAACCGTAAAATCGATATACGAAATCCCCCTAATCCTTGAGGATTGCGGGCTGGGGCAACTGATTATGGACAAACTCGGCATGGTGGCGAAATCCACCGATTTGAAACAATGGCGTGAGCTGGTTGAGCGCATCAAGACGCCGCACGAACCGGTAAAAATAGCGCTGGTGGGGAAATACGTGGAGCTTAATGACGCCTATTACTCGGTGCGGGAGGCGCTCTATCACGCGGCGCTTTATAACAATCGAGCCCTCGATTTATTCTGGGTACATTCGGAAGACCTAGATAAAGCTGAAGCAGAGACACTGTTACGCACTGCCCAGGGGATAATCGTCCCGGGCGGGTTCGGGATAAGGGGCATTGAGGGGATGGTTAAAGCGGCAAAATACGCGCGGGAAAATAAAATACCCTATTTCGGACTATGCCTGGGATTACAGGTCATGGTCATTGAGTTTGCCCGGCACGTCTTTAAAACCGACGAGCCGAACTCCACCGAGTTCAAACCAGACACGAAATACCCAGTCATTGACTACATGCTGGAGCAAAAGAAACTCCAGACCAAGGGCGGCAATATGCGTCTGGGCAATTATCCGTGCAAATTAATCAAAGGCAGCCTCGCTTACAAGGCTTACGGGCAGCCGCTCGTACAAGAACGACATAGACACCGGCTGGAGTTCAATAACAAATACATCGAGCCACTACGTAAGGCGGGCATGATTTTTAGCGGCGTTTCGCCCGACAACGACCTGGTGGAAATCTGCGAGCTTAAGGACCACCCCTGGATGCTGGGAGTACAGTTCCACCCGGAGTTTCTCTCAAGGCCCGGGCGACCACATCCGCTTTTCCGGGAGTTCATCGGCGTGGCGAAAGACGTATTAAGAGAAGGCGCGCAACCGCCGCTGCCCCTGGCCGCCAAGTAA
This sequence comes from Dehalococcoidia bacterium, assembly GCA_041478935.1. Lineage (GTDB taxonomy): Bacteria > Chloroflexota > Dehalococcoidia > Dehalococcoidales > RBG-16-60-22 > RBG-13-51-18. The sequence continues at coordinate 169 of JBGOXC010000022.1, read as the reverse complement.
GGAGGGAAAGTATGCAAATTTTCCTAGATACAGCCAATATCGACCAGATAAAACAAGCCGCACAGCTGGGGATTATCAGCGGGGTGACGACTAATCCTTCTCTATTGGCTAAAGAAACCACCGCCGATTACGAAGCCGTGACGAAGAAAATTTGCTCCATTATCAGTGG
>JBGOXC010000157.1:0-3826 GCA_041478935.1 Dehalococcoidia bacterium | reverse complement strand
TTAAGATTCCCCTGACTCTTTAGCAGAGGTATGGTTTTAATTAGTTTGTCTATGCCTTTTAGCGGGTCAATCCTGCCAACGAACAACAATAATTTTTCGTCGGTCAGTCCCAATTTGCATCTGGCATCAGCCTTATCCATCGGTTTGAAGAGTTCCATATTAACGCCGCACGGCACCACGCCGACCTTGCTCGGTACAGCTTTATAATATCTAATCAAATCTGCTTTCTCTTGTTCCGTCGCCACGATAATCCGCTGACAGTACTGCACCGTTTCTCTTTCCGCGGCGATGCGCAGCGCCGGTTCCCTCTCACCGATACCGATGGCGTTTTTGACTAAACCGAGAGTATGGTACATCGTTATATAAGGAAAGTGCTGGGATTCCCAGAGGTATTTCCCAACCAGCGCGGACATCCAGTAATGGCTGAACACGATGTCATACTTCAGGTTGTTATCATGCCAGAAGTTTTCCAGATTAAAAGTAAATTCAGGTAGCGAAAAATAAACATCCATTTTCTGGATTTTAGCTTGTTTACCCGCCTTGAGGTGGATGAGTCGCACTCCTTCCGCCAGGTCTTCCATACGCGGGTCGGCCGGGTCATGCACACGCGTGTAAATATCAATAACATGCCCCTTCTTTCCCAGCTCGCGGGCAAGCTCGCGAATATAAACACTCATGCCGCCGGTGTCTTTAGTACCTAAATCCCCTACCGGGCAGCTGTGCGCGCTAATGATGGCTATCCTCAAATTACTCTCCATTATTACGTTATATCTTGTTATATTTTTATTTTATACTAAGCGAGAGCGATTTGGCAACGGTACAGCGGTATTTCTTTACCGCCCAGATGCCCCTTGTAAGGCTCGGCACCCTTGAGAAAATCGAATTTCTTTTTACCTTTTTCAATGCTGTCTTTGATGGCATAGACCTTACTTAACAGACCGGCGCTTAAAGATACGTATTTTGGGTCGTAGCCGCTGTTATACAAATAAATACAGTCGTTATATTCAAAGCACATGATTTCTGCTATCGGCTTGCCGTCTAGCTCCAATACACCTAGCTTTAATAAACCGATTCCCGACATTTTTTCTACCAATAACCTAAAATATTCTTTCATGTGCTCGGTAAGGAAGGCAGCTTTATCCTGGCGGCTTTCCACGAACAATTTAAAGAAGATATCCAAAACGGAGGCAAGTTCTTCGCCTTTATCGATAAAGCGATAAACGATTTTACCTTCTTCCGTCAGCCGTCGCATCTTACGCCTTACCTCGTGCCGCTGCTTGGTGGATAACATATTTAAATATTCTTCAAAGGACGATGGCAGGTCCATCTCGTAAGACACAGCTTCCTTTACGCTGGCAGTCTGATAATTCCGGCTTTCTGCCAAAGGCAAAAGAGCCGTCATTACCGCAGAATCCGGCCTAACGTGTTTCAGGTCTAGCTGGTTGATACCGTTTTGTTTTAAATCGTCCAGCAAAGCGTTAAAAAAGTCCTGCTCCTTACCAGTTACGATAATAAAGTCCTGATAGTCGCAAACGTCGGTGCTGCCCATAAAGCATACCACCCCATCCTTAACCATCAGCGGGGCAATACCGATGACTTCATCTCCCTGCTTAACTACCCGTATATAAGGCTTTACCCTCGCACCGAACACCTGCCACCATACCTGCAACCATTCCGGTAGAATAAATGGTGAAAACCAGTTTAGCTTTTGGTCGGCGTCTTTGCGGTAGTTTTTGAGTTCGTCCAGGGTGGTTTCGATTATTTTACAGTCCATCTTTATCTTTAAAGTATAATCTTTATATCAGTGAGAATCTGTAACTAATATCACATCTATTCGGGCAGAATGCCCTTAAGGCTGGGAAACTTGTCCTCGGCGTGAGGAAACGCCAGCGCTTTGGTGAATATCTTGTTGAAAGCCGGCTCTAATGTAAGCTCGATATACTCCACCCTTCGCGCCCAGTAATCCGCCTCGTCCCTCTTATCCTTGTTAAGTAGAGCGATACGCGCTCCATCACCGGCGGCATTGCCGACAGCCTGAACACAGCCCTGGCCGCAGTCCGGGAAAAGCCCAATAACCGCTGCCGACGCTTTATCAATATAGCTGCCAAAAGCCCCCGCCAGTATCACCCGGTCGATTTTACTGACGCCCATGCGGTTCATCATTATCTTGGAACCGGAGTACATAGCCGCCTTGGCTAGCTGTATCGCACGGATATCTTTCTGACAGATAACGATGTCATGGTTTATAACCGTTTCTTTTGCCCAGGCGATGACGAACTCCGTCATGCCGCCTTCGTCATACCGTAATCTAGGCGACTTTATTTTCATGTTAATCCGACCCGACTTATCGATAAGACCGGCCAGGAACATCTGCGCCGCGGCGTCGAATATCCCCGACCCGCATATCCCCCGCGCACCAATACTTTTATCTTCAGTGTTCCATTTATCGTTGCCGATGACTTTAAACTGCACCTCGAACGTCTGGCGGTCTATTTTGAGTTTTTCTATAGCCCCCGCCGCCGCCCTCATGCCGTGCCTTATCTCCGCCCCCTCGAAAGCCGGACCCGTAGCACAGGATGAGGACATCAGCTTGTTGCGGTTGCCCAGGATAAGTTCACCATTAGTGCCGATGTCAATAATCAGCAACATTTTGTCCTGATTATAAGGCTCCTCGGCAATCAACACGCCCACATTATCCGCCCCGACGAACCCCGCCTCGATGGGTAGGACGTGTACATAAGTGCCTGTGGCGACCTTAAGCCCCAGGTCGCGCGCTTTGACGTCCACGGAGTGGTGTATTGCCGGCGGGAACGGCGCGATGCCCAGGTAGCGCGGGTCTATCTTCAAGAACAGGTGATGGATGCAGGTGTTGCCTACCACCACCATGTCGATAATGTCGGCTGGTTTTATGCCCGACTTTCTGGTAATTTCGTGGATAATCTGGTTCAGTCCTTTGATGATAGCGTCATTCAGCTTTTTCAGCCCGCCCTTTTCCTTAGAGGCATACCCGATGCGGGACATCACATCTTCACCATAAGCTACTTGCGGGTTCATCATGGCTTCGGTAGCCAATATCTTGCCGGTAGTTAACTCGCAAAGATAACCCGCGACAGTTGTCGTACCGATATCCACCGCCAGACCGTAGCTCACCTTAACCTCCCCCGCCTCCACGTCAACGATTTCTTTGTTTTTCCAGACTGATACGGTCACTTTCCAATCACCTTTGCGTACCGTGTTCTGCAGCTTTAGCAATACCGAATAATCGATAATTAAACCTTCGAGTTTATACTTACTTTTTAGCTCTCTGGTGAGACGCTCGAAGTCGCCGGTGGTATCGTCCAATGTCGCCGGTTTTAGCGCGACGTAGTATTTTTTTATCGCTGGATTGAGTTTTATCTTACGTGCCGTGGCTTCTTTACGTACAACCTGCTGTCCTTTGCGGCTTTCTTCCGGGACGAAGACCACCACATCGCCGTGGATTTTAGTCTGGCAGGCGAGACGGTAGTTTTGCTTGAGCTGCTGCTTATTCAAAAATTTGTCATTTACTTCGTCTTTAGTGCTAGTGGCGGCAACGCTCGACTGGATGCCGTATTTAACGTAATTGCCTTCCTCGATTCTTATCTTGCACTTGCCGCAAGTGCCCTTCCCTCCACAAACGCTTTCGAGACTCACCCCCAATTGCCGCGCTGCATTAAGGATGGTCACGCCATTCACCACCTTGCCCCGCAGGCCGGAAGGCTGAAAAACGATATTGTATTTATTCTGGCTGGCCATTGTTTAAAATCTTATCACATACGAGAGGATTTTCATAGATAAAGATATTTTG
>JBGOXC010000161.1:0-3720 GCA_041478935.1 Dehalococcoidia bacterium | reverse complement strand
CATACTCAAAAGATCGCCGATGCTCATGCCGCCGGCAGAAAAGCCAGCTACAGTAACATTATCCGGATTGCCGCCGAAAGCGGCGATATTATCCTGAACCCAGTCCAGAGCGGCTATCTGGTCGAGCAAGCCTTCATTACCGGTGGCAGGGATTTTCCCATTGGTTATTTCCTTCAAATTCATACACCCGAAAGCGCCCATGCGGTAATTGATGCTGACCAGGACGATATTGCCACGCTTGGTCAGCACGCCGGTTTCCAGGAACGGTTCATTGCCGGCGCCTATAATAAAAGCGCCGCCGTGTATCCAGAAAATAACCGGACGACGCGCGTTATCTAGGCCAGGAGTCCAGATATTCATGTAAAGGCAGCCTTCATCCTGAAGCTCTTTAGAAAAGTCCGGCATGCCGGGTGGAGGAGCGCCCATGAGCAAGGGATTCTGGGGAGAAATTGCCCCATACTTTTTGGCGGTTCTGACACCACTCCATTTTTTTACCGTTTGGGGCGGCAGCCAGCGTAAATCTCCAACGGGCTGGGTGGCATAAGGGATACCTCTAAAGACATATTGACCGTCTTTGAACTCCCCATCTATTTTGCCGTATTTGGTGTTAACGATTGTCTGATTGCTATTCACTGAAGCCTCCTGATATAATATATATTAGATGCGATAGTCTCCCTCTTATAATATTGCCTTATTATACCACTCTGAAACTTATTGTAAAATCCCGTATACCCCGATTACGCCTTGAGCCTCCCATTCTTTCATTATCCAGCTATTGCATAGCATATTATGTCATTATCTACGTTTTGGTTATATATTGTTGACATTACCTACGCATTATGATATCATAATGTCTGGAGGCCAAGAACATGAGATGGGGAATGGTTGTAGATTTATCAAGCTGTGTGCGGTGTTTCGCCTGTGTGGCCGCCTGTAGAATAGAGCATTATTTACCGATAGGCATCACCTGGCCCAAATTGGTGGCGATGGAGACCGGCGGCGATAATCCGACCGTATCAACCTACTCCGTACGCTGCAACCAGTGTAAGGACGCACCCTGCGTAGAGGCTTGCCCGACCGGCGCAACTACACGCCGTCCTGATGGCATCGTAACCATCGACCAGGATAAGTGTGTCGGCTGCCGCTACTGCGTGGTTGCCTGCCCCTATCAGAACCGCACCTTCCTTTCAAAAGATAAAGACCAGGGGTTTTTTCCGGGCAAGGGCCTGACGGTCTTTGAAAAAGCGGGTAAAAAGCTCTACCGACATCAAATCGGGACGACGGAGAAATGTAATTTCTGCGCCGAGCGTATCGACGCCGGACTGGCCAAAGGACTTAAACCGGGCATCGACCGGGAAGCCACGCCCGCTTGTGTCAATACGTGCCCCGCCCGCGCGCTGACCTTTGGCGACCTGGACGACCCCAACAGCGAGGTATCGCGTTTAATCAGGGAGCGGGGCGGCTTTCAACTGCACCCGGAGTACAACACCGACCCTTCCATCTACTTTATCGATAATAAAATAGGTAAATCAGACACCGAACCAGCACCGCAAAAAGAGTCGGAAGCGATAGGAGTGGCGGACTAAAATGGAAATACATCAATGGATGGTTAACTACACTCGGCAGACGGAGTGGATAGATAAAAGAGGGATATTCCTCTGGATTGCGTTTTACGCCGGCGGGCTGGGCGGTGGTCTCTACCTCGTGTCCCTACTCTTCAACAGCCTGTGGGGCATGCTCATCAGCTGGCTAATCATCACGGTTATCAAGGGTGGCACGCACCTTTTATACCTGGGCAAGCCCACACGATTCTGGAGGATTATCATGCGCCCGCAGACATCCTGGCTGGCGCGGGGCTTTATCTTCGTCATGCTGTTTGCATTGTTCGGGGCGATACAGTTAATACTCACCCACTGGCTGCCGGGCAGCGCTGCAGAAATCGCTTTTAAGGCATTAGCCGGTATCACCGCTTTTGGTATAACGGCTTACACCGGCATCATTCTTAAGAACGTTAAAGGTGTGCCCTTCTGGAACTCTACCCTACTACCGGTATTATTCGTCCTTTGCGGGGTGCTGGGCGGCTTTGGGCTATCTGTAGTTATCGCGTTGAACGGCGGGGATGTTAGCCTCGCCGCCGCGGAAACGGGCAGCCGCTGGCTGCTTATCGCCAACGCACTGCTCATCATCGTTTACCTCTGGCAAGTCTCGCGTCGAGAGGCCGTCGGTAAGCAATCAGTGCTGGAACAGCTTCATGGCAATAGCGCGCCGGTATTCTGGACCGGCATCGTGGCATTAGGCATCGTGATACCACTGGGCATCGCCGCGGCCAGCTTGATACAAGGCGACCTTGCGCCGACAATATTAGTCACTGGCGTGGTCTGCGAAATTATCGGCGGTCTGGCGCTGCGGTACTGTGTGCTTAAAGCCGGCGCCTATAAGCCGCTGGTCGCTAAACCCCAAGCTCAATAGCGGACTAGCTGAAGTCAAATCACCTTCTACATGCCCTTTTTCCCAGAAGTGATATCATTTATATAAGAAGAGTTTTGATATGAGTGAAGAGAAGATTATTAAAACCACCTGCAAGAGCTGCCACGGCGGGTGCGGCGCGCTGGTGACCGTCAAAGACGGCGTTATCCTGCATATCGAGGGCAACCCGGAATCGCCAACCAAGGGCACAATGTGCTCCAAGGGATTATCCAGCATCCAGCACGTCAATCATCCCGACCGCCTGAAATACCCTCTAAAGCGAACTGGCAAAAGAGGCGAGGGAAAATGGGAGCGCATCACCTGGGACGAGGCGCTGAATACCATCGAGCAGAAGATGAAAGAGGCTATCGCCAAATACGGACCTTCCTCCATCGCCGTGTCGCAGGGGACGGGGCGGGGTTATAACGAGTACACTCACCGCTTCGCGAGGTCCATCGGCACGGCCAATATCATTACACCGGGATACATCTGCCATAGTCCGAGGTTAGGATTATACGGGCTGGTGACCGGCTACGGGAGGCTTTACTGTGACTATCACGGGTGGGGCGGGGAGTTCCCCAAGACACAGATAGCCTGGGCGAAGCAGCTGGAAATCAGCAGCGCCGACGGGGAAATGGCAGTGTGGTTCCTCAATAGCCTGAAGCACGTAAAAAACCTTATCGTCATCGACCCTCGGGAAACGGCGCTATCTTCGCGGGCGACGCTCTGGCTGCAAATACGGCCCGGCACGGACGCCGCGCTGGCGCTGGCAATGATTAACGTCATCATCAACGAAGGGCTGATTGATAAAGAGTTTGTGGAGAAATGGACTTACGGCTTTGATAAGCTCAAGGAACGAGTGCAGGAATATACGCCGGAGCGCGTCGCGCAGATTACGTGGCTCAAAGCCGACGATATTAGAAAAGCGGCAAGACTCTTCGCTAAAGACACGCCGGGCTGCATCCAGATAGGCAGCTCTTTAGAGCGGCAGGCTAACTGCGGCCAAACCTTAAGAGCAATCATCTGTCTGCTCGGCGTTACGGGCAATATTGAGCAGCCGGGCAGCATGATGGCGTGGATGCCACCGGACACCGGCGCGCGTGAGGACTTCTTCACGGAGATACCGATAACCGACGAGATGCGCAAAAACATCGTAGGCAGTGACAAATATAAAATGGGCGCCGCCCGCACCGCGCACTCGGACACGGTCATCAAGCAACTAGTAAACGGCAACTCGGTGATAAAGGTCTGGTT
>JBGOXC010000061.1:0-6535 GCA_041478935.1 Dehalococcoidia bacterium | reverse complement strand
GCCGACTTTATGGGTATCGAAAAAGCTCAAGGAGAGCCGTTGCAAATGGTCGAACATCTCGGTGCGCAGGCGGTAGATAATTTCATTCCCGGCTTTAGCTAGGTAGACATTTTCCAGGTATTGCCCGCCCCAGGTCAGTATCGCCATTACCACATAAAGGATGACGGTTATGCCTAGCCCGCCAAAATCCAGCCCGATAATCCTGTCGGTAGCCAGACCAACCAAATAGGGAGCCGCCAGCGTCGCCAGGGTGCGCACCAGCATGCCGCCCGCCCCGATGCCTATCCAGCCCTTGACCGGCGCTAGATATTTTGGCAGCCTGCCGATAACGCGGCTGTCATAGACCTTGCCCAGGACCTCGTCGGAATCAAAGCCGCCTTGCCCTCCCGGTCCATGACTATGAAATCCCCCCGGACCGCCGTGCATCATTTTATTCTTCGTCCTCTTCTTTATTCAGCATCAGTTGTGATTCATATATTTCTTTGTATAATCCGCCCCGCGTCATTAGCTCGTTATGCGTTCCCTTTTCCGCCAGCTTGCCGTCCTGCAGCATTAAAATCACGTCGGCATTCTGGATGATGGGTAAACGGTGCGTAATAATAAAAGTCGTCCGTCCCTTAATGAGCTTATCCAGCGCCTGGCGGATGAGCCTCTCCGTGGCAGCATCCACGCTGGCCGTGGAGTCGTCCAGTATCAAAATACGGGGGTTGACGAGCAGCGTGCGGGCTATGGAGAGCCGCTGCTTTTCCCCGCCGGAAAGGGTATCGCCGCGCTCGCCTACCCAAGTATCGTAGCCCTCCGGCAACGTCATGATAAAATCGTGTAAATTAGCCGTTTTGGTTACCTCAACAATCTTATCCATGCTGGCGTTCACTGCTCCGTAGGCTATATTCTCGCGTATGGTAGCCGAAAACAGGAAGACATCCTGCTGCGCGGTAACCACGTTCTTACGCAGGGAGGCTAACGTGACATCGCGGATATCCACGCCGTCCACCATAATTTTACCCTCGGAAACATCGTAGAAACGACCGAGCAGATTAGCGATGGTGCTTTTACCGCTGCCGGAGCGCCCTATTAAAGCGACGAGCTGGCCCGGCTGCACCTCGAAGCTGACATCCTTCAGCGCCGGACCCATAGTGGTATAGCTGAAATTTACGTGCTGGAAGGTTACCCGCCCCTTAACCCTGCCCAGCTCAATGGCATTAGGCTTTTCTGCAACTTCGGACTTGGTATCCAGGATTTCTAAAATACGCTGCCCGGCGGATATTGTCCGCGAATAAAGGTTGACCAGCATCCCCAGCCGGCGGACGGGCATCACCAGCATGCCGATATAAAGGATGAACTGGGTAATCTGCCCTATCGTGATCACGCCGTCAACCACCTGGTGGCCGCCGTACCATAGGATAACGGCTGTCGGCACCGTAAAAAGTAACGCCATTGTCGGCGCGTTTATCCCCATCAGCTTAGCGGCGTGAACTTGCTCATCGGAAAGCACGGTCGCCTGCTCGGCAAATTTACGGTTGTCTTCTTTTTCGTGGGAGAATGCTTTAACCACACTGATGCCAGCGAGGTTTTCTTCTAGAGTAGTGCCCATGACGCCCATAATTGCCTGTACCTTTAGCCAGATAGGTCTGATGGTCCGCCCGAAATTGATTGCCAGCCAGATGACCGGCAGCACAAAAACCAGCGTTAGTAAAGCCAACTTCCAGTCCATGATTATCAGTAAACCCGCCACGGCGATGACCATGATGATTGTTTGCGCTAAACCCAGCAAGCCCATGGCGAAGAACATGCGTACCGCTTCGATATCCACCGTGGCGCGGCTCATCAGCTGGCCGGTTTGGCTCTTATCGTGAAAAGCGAAACTCAAGCGCTGGATACGCTCGTAAAGAGCATTGCGCATGATATAGGTGGTTTTTTGTGCTACCAGTTCGTTAAGGTAGCGCTGCATGTAGCCGGCCAAGCCTCTTAAAATGCTGGCGACGACGATAGCTCCCGCCACCCACCAGATAAAACTTTGCGAGCTGTCAACCGTGAAAAAGAGAAAGGTGTGGGTCCCAGAGTTTAAAGCGGCATCAATGCCACTACCCAGTAAATTAGGTATAGCTATGCTTAGCAGGGAGCCGATAACCAGACTGGCGAAGGCAAACGCCAGTAAATACCAGTAGCCCCGCACAAAAGCCAGTAATCTTGCAAATATCTTCATGAGAATTAAGCCTGATATGCCAAATTTATTGCCGATATAACGTGATATATTATACTATTAATATAGTGGCATGGTAAAGGATGTTTTAGTGATTCTGGTCTCCGTATAGCTATTATTTAACTCCGTATGCCGCTAAAAAAGGGCTAGCTTTACGAAAACAAAAAAACATCAAAAAATAGGTATTTCCTACCTATTATTTTACTTGTTACACTAATATACTTATAATTAATAATAGAGATTAATTTAACATACATATATTTTCCATCCTTCAGGGAGAAGCCTTATGCCCGAAGCAAAAACGACGACGTTTATCGATGAAATATGCGCCATCCCCGGCGGCGAAGACATTAGGGTATGTATCCAGTGCGGCACCTGCACTGCCTCTTGCCCCAACGCCGATAGGATGGAGCATACCCCATCCCACCTTATCGCTATGGCTCGGGCTGGCATGCGCGATGAGGTGCTCTCCAGCAACGGCATGTGGCTGTGCCTTTCCTGCTATTTATGCGTCGTGCGGTGCCCGCGCGATATTAAAATCACCCGGCTGATGCACGTTCTGGAGAGTCTTTCTGCCCGTGCCGGTTTAAACAGCCGACGCACCACGACCCCCATAATGTATAAAGGTTTTAATAAATATATTACTAACACTGGTCGTATCTCCGAGCTATGGATGATGGTCGGCTACTACTTCCGCACCGGCCTGCTTAAAGCCATCGGTATGCTGCCTGTCGCTTTAAGCCTATTCACTCACCGCCGCGTATCCCTGAAGATAGACAAGATGAAACCGGAGGGAATAAAACAGCTGCAAGCCATCATTGAAAAAGCGGAGTCTTCAGGAGGTGCCCGGTGACGCATTATCCATACTATCCGGGGTGTGGACTTTCTCCTGAAGGTTTCGGCCGGGCATTCGACTGGTCGATTAAAGGGGTAAATAAAGTCCTGGGTTTGGATTTCAAAGAAATACCAGACTGGAATTGCTGCGGCACTGTGCCTTATGACACCCTCCACGAGGAAGCTTCCTTCGCCATCTGCGCGCGCAACTTGGCCCTCGCCGAAAAAATGGGGGGCGATTTGGTGGCGCCGTGCAGCTCATGCTATGTTTTCCTGAGCCGCACCAATCAATACCTAGCGCAGTACTCCAAAGTCAAAAAATCGGTGGACGAAGCTTTAGCCGCTGGCGGACTAGAATATCATGGTAAGGTCAAAGTACGTAAGGTGCTCGATGTCTATGTTCACGATGTCGGTTTCGACGCCATCGCGTCTAAGGTAAAAAAGAACTTGGCAGGCTTAAAAGTAGCCTGCTACTACGGCTGTCAGGAGGTTCGCCCCATTTTTGGCCGCGACCACCCCGAGAATCCTAAATACATGGATAAACTGGTCAAAGCTCTGGGTGCTGATGCCGTTAATTTCCCGTTCAAGAGTGCCTGCTGCGGCGGCTCGCTCATCATCTCGGAGGAAGACGCCTCCCTTGAGCTAATTAAAAAGCTGCTGGATTCAGCCGTCAGCAACGGGGCGGAAGTTATGGTGACCGGCTGTCCCTTATGCCAGCTTAATGTGGACGCTTACCAATCCATGGTGAACCGTAAATACAAAACGGATTATCATCTACCCGTCCTGTTTTTTACCCAGCTGATGGGCGTCGCTTTCGGCCTTGATGAAAAAGAACTGGGACTTAAGACCAGCATTGTACCGGCCAAAAAGGCTCTGGCTAAGTTTATTTAGGGAGTAAAGATGGAACCTAAAATCGGTGTTTATATATGCCACTGCGGCAGCAATATCGCCGGCATCGTGGACTGCTCCAAAGTCACCGAGTTCGCCCGCAGTCTCCCTAATGTCGCCGTGGCTCGTGATTATAAATACATGTGTTCTGACCCCGGCCAGAACCTTATTAAAGAAGATATTAAAAAGCTCGGATTGAACCGCGTCGTTGTCGCCTCATGTTCGCCGCGCATGCACGAACCTACCTTCCGCCGCGCCTGCCAGGACGCCGGCCTTAACCAGTATTTGTTTGAGATGGCTAATATCCGCGAGCAGTGCTCCTGGGTTCACCTGGATAAAGACATGGCTACGGAAAAAGCTAAAGCCCTGGTCAGCGCCGCCGTCCACCGTGTCGCATTACATGAGCCGCTGGAAACTAAAGAGGTAGCCATGAACCCCTGCACTTTAGTCATCGGCGGGGGCGTGGCGGGCATCCAGGCGGCTTTAGAGATTGCCGATTCCGGCCATAAAGTCTACCTGCTGGAAAAAGAGCCCAGCATCGGCGGCCACATGGCAATGTTCGATAAAACCTTCCCCACCCTGGACTGTGCCGCCTGTATTTTAACGCCCAAGATGACCAGCGTCGGGCAGAACCGCAATATCGAACTGCTGGCTTACAGCGAGCTTGTCGAACTATCCGGCTATATTGGCAATTTCAAGGCAAAAATCAGGAAAAAGGCAAGGTATATTAATGCCGTCAAGTGCACCGGCTGCGGCCGCTGCTCCGAGCTTTGCCCCACCTCCCTCCCCAATGAGTTCGATTGCGGCCTGGGCCAGCGCAAAGCCATCTATATCTCCTCCCCTTATGCCGTCCCCAATAAAGCCATCATCGACGCCAAGAACTGCCGGCACATTAAGGGTTTAGCCGATGGCAAAGACATCTGCCGCTTATGCCAGAAAGGCATCGAGAAAAAGGGCATGCCCGGTTGCGAAGCAGATGCGATAGATTTTAACCAAAAGGATGAAATTATTGAAATTGAAATCGGCAACATCATCGTCGCCACCGGCTTCCAGCAGTTCGACCCTGCCAAGATTTACCAGCTCGGTTACGGTCGCCTTAATAACGTCGTCACCGGCTTGGAGTTTGAAAGGCTGACTAATGCCTCCGGCCCCACTGGCGGCAAGGTCCTCCTTAAAGACGGCTCCGAGCCGAAGAGCATCGCCATTTTACACTGCATCGGCAGCCGCGATACCAATTACCATAAGTACTGCTCGCGGGTCTGCTGTATGTATTCGCTTAAGTTCGCCCACCTCCTGCGTGAAAAGCTGCCGGAGGCCTCTGTTTACCAGCTTTATATTGATATGCGCTGCGCCGGCTCCGGCTACGAAGAGTTCTACGAGCGTTTGCAGGAAGAAGGTGTGAACTTTATCCGCGGCAAGGCTGGCGAGGTAACCGACTTAACCGAAACCCCCGAGGAAAAAGGCAAACTGATGGTCATGGTGGAGGATACGTTGGTGCGCCGCAAGCGGCGCCTCCCCGTGGATATGGTTATCTTAAGCTGCGCTTTAGAGCCTCGCCCCGATACCGAGCAGCTGGCCAGAATTTTAACTTTAAGCCGCAAGGCGGACGGCTTCTTCCTGGAAAAGCACCCCAAGCTCGACCCCGTTGCTACCACCACCGACGGCGTTTATGTCGTCGGTTGTTGCCAGAGTCCCAAGGACATCCCGGATACCGTCGCCCAGGCATCGGCGGCGGCTGCCCGCGTGTTGGCGCTCATCAGCATGGGTAAGGTTGAAATAGAAGCCGCCATCGCCTTCATCGATGAAGAAAAATGCTCCGGCTGCAAAATCTGCCTCGACCTCTGCCCCTATAAAGCCATCAGCTTTGACGAAGCTAAGAAGGTCAGCCGTGTTAACGAGGCTCTCTGCAAGGGCTGCGGCACCTGTGTCGCGGCTTGCCCCAGCGGCGCTATCAAAGGGCGCCACTTCACTACCGAAGAAATCATGGCCGAAATCGAGGGGGTGCTGGCATGACCTTCGAACCCAAGATTGTGGGCATCCTCTGCAACTGGTGCTCCTATACCGGCGCCGACCTCGCCGGCACTGCCAGAAAGAAATACCTTCCTAATGTCCGGATAGTGCGCGTCATGTGCTCCGGCCGCGTCGAGCCTACCTTTATATTAAAAGCCTTTGAGCAGGGCGCCGACGGCGTCCTCGTTTGCGGCTGCCACCCCGGCGATTGTCACTATCAGGACGGCAATAAAAAGACTGCCCGGCGTATGCCCCTCCTTAAAAAAATGCTGGCGCAGTTCGGCATTGAAGATGAAAGGGTGCGCTTGGAATGGGTCTCCGCCTCGGAGGGCGACCGCTTTGCCGCCATCGTTAACGAGATGACGGAACAGGTTAGGAAGCTGGGACCCTTTAGCGGGAACGGAGGTGCCGCCAATGGTTAAACCGAAACTGGCATTATACTGGGCGGCATCCTGCGGCGGCTGCGATATGGCTGTCCTCGATACGAACGAAAAGTTACTGGATATCGCCAACCTGGTCGATATTGTCCTCTGGCCCATCGCCATGGACTTTAAATACCATCACATTAGAGAGATGAAGGATAAAAGCATTGATTTATGC
>JBGOXC010000063.1:0-6447 GCA_041478935.1 Dehalococcoidia bacterium | reverse complement strand
CCCAAGTCTGGGTTGCGATAACCCCACCTTCTGTACAGGTGTATATATCTAATGGAGTCTTCCCCCATAACTGTTTAATTTTCTGCTTATATACTAAGCTATCAACACCACTGCCAATAATACCTTTTAGCGACCAAATATCCCTAGGGAGCATTGGTCGACGCGCGAGGCGACTCTTCAATAAACCCCAGGTAAGGCGTCTTAACGCCCGTGGCCTCGTTAAATATTGACGGATATCAACCTTACTGGAAGAATCATGTAATTTTTCCCCTACCTTGACTAGCACCAGAGAAATTCCGAAGAAATAATCCACTCCTTCAGATAGGGCTTGCTGAAAACCGGCGGCGATTCTTTCTTCATAAGATAGTTTTTCGGCTTCTTCAAGATTGGGTAAATATCTAAACGGACTCTGCAACCTTAAAGCATCAGCGAAGGTGCCAGAGATATAGGGCCGGGGAGCAACACCATAGAGCAATTTGATATTATTGGGTATATTCGAAACATCGCCCCAATAACTGGCGCAGGAAATCATACCTATTCCGTATAAAATCCTACTCAATTGCTGGAAATACTCCGGTGATAAAGGTATCCATTTATAGTTGTATTCTCCCGTCCAACCGGAACTATGTGCCCACATTTTTGGCTTGGCGGGTAAACCGTCTTCTCTTTTTTCCAATAACTCGGGACAATAGTCTTTATAGTCAGTTAGCGGCACCAGCCGGCGGAATTCTTCAACTGTTTTCGGCTTGGTTCCGCGCATAATTTTTTTACCAATAGGCGAATTACTAAACAATTCTAGTTGCTGTAAAAGGAGATTATTCTGAAGTTCCATAAACTCTTGTATATTCAGTTTTAAGTAGCCACAGCACATTTGCCATAACTCTTCGTTACGGCCTTGCTTCAATAGTTCTATCGCTTTAGGCAATTTTCACCTCTCAAGCTAACCGCTACAGGTATAAATCAACCTATAAAAAGCCTAAGTGATAGATGTTAGCTTGGGAAGTGATTATGTTCTAGAACATAGTTCTAGTTATCACGGGATAATATGAAACCTGGATAGTTAGAAAAATGATGAAAAAGGTAGATTTACGACTCTGGATTTTCGTTGAGTTTTTGGAATGATTCCAGTTGTTTGTTTAGCGCCTGGATACTCTCGTCGTGCTGGTCTTTACCCATAGACATGCCATAACTAACGAAAAACTCCAGGAAGCTGTGGAGAAGCTCCAACATCTGACGTCTAAATTGCTGAAACTCTTCTTGGGAGACGCCATTTTTCTGGTTGAGCTGTTCTTTGAGTTGGCATTGAATAAGATAATTGACAAACTCTGTGCGATTCATCTCGCCGCGGTGTTCGTCAATCTGTTCCACGATATCTTTTTTAACGACCATGATTATATCGTCTTCATCGAGTAAAAGTGTTCTGCGCATCGTCGTGATTAACCTCTTTACTATTGCCGTTTTTGTCACGGTTTTATCGTTTTTGCCATTATCAGTCTAACATCGAGGTATAAATATTCACGTAAAAATCATAATAGAATTATAAATATTACCTTAAGGTTTCATAACGGCAGGCAATCAAGTGAGATAAATTAGAAACAAAAAAGCCCGGAGACGACGACCCTCCAGGCTTAGACGAAGCTATATTGCCTTGTAGTTTATTGGTCAGGGGTGGGACTAGAGTTTAACATATCCATCAAGGTGTCAATGGTTTTAAGGAGTTTTAATCCACTATCAGTCACCCGATAGGCCACCATCGTATTATCCACATTAACTTTATTGATAAAACCCTGATTTACCAGGTATTCAAGGTATTTCTGAATCTGGCTGTAGCTCATATTGGCGGTATACATTATCTCGGTTTTGCCAGCGCCATTTTCGCCAACACGGAGCATGTCAGCGATAATCTCGATATTCGAGCGACGTTGGCCGGTGACAGACCTTTGCCTTTTGTTACTGCCAACCGCGACTTCCCCTTTTAGTCCTATATTCATTTGGTACTATTGTACCTTTCATGGGGTTTAGTGTCAATCAAGAAAACCTTAAAAAGAGTTTTGTTAAAAATGTTTCCCCTTATGCTATAATTTATAATACTTGCCTTATTAAAGAAGATGAAGAAAGAAAAAGTAGACTCATCAGCGTTGGTGTACCGGCGTATCGTGGTGAAACTTGGCACCAGCCTATTGACCGGCGGGGGCAATCACCTCGACCAGTCAGTTATGTCAAGCCTGGCGGCACAAATAGCCAAATTACAAGCACAAGGCGCCGAGATAGCAATCGTGACCTCCGGAGCTATTGCGGCTGGTAGGCACAAGCTGGGTTTAGCGGAAAAAATTAAGGGCATCCCTTACAAACAGGTGCTGGCATCGGTGGGACAAGGCCGACTGATGAATATCTATGAGCAGCTATTCGAACGGCATAACATCACCGTGGCGCAGGCGCTACTAACCAAAGCCGATATCGCCGACCGCGCCGGCTATCTTAATGCGCGTAATACACTACTGGCGCTAATGGAGTTAAATGTCGTTTGTATCGTTAATGAAAACGACGTGGTATCCACCGACGAAATAAAGGAAGCTAAATTCGGCGATAATGATAACCTTTCGGCAATGGTGGCTAATCTGGTTGATGCCGATATGCTGATGTTGCTGACCGATATCGGGGGATTATATACCGCCGACCCGCATATCGACCCGAAGGCCAAGCTCATGCCGTTAATTAAGAAAATCGACGCCAGTATAAAAAAGCTGGGGGCGAATACGGCCAGCGTAGTAGGAACGGGCGGTATGATAACCAAGATAGAAGCCGCCAAACTGGCCACCGAGTCGGGGGTGCGGGTGGTCATTGCCGATGGCAGAGAGCCTGATATTATTATACGTTTAGCTCAAGGAGAACCGGTCGGCACTCATTTTTTAAGTACCGCTAACCATCGGGAAAGCCGGCAGCGATGGATGCTTTCCGGACTTAGCACCAAAGGTATAATAACTATCGATAGCGGCGCTGTTTTAGCCCTCAAGAAACAAAACCGCAGCCTGCTGGCGGCAGGCATACAGTCAGCGGAGGGCAAGTTCGAGCGGGGCGATATGGTGGCGATTTGCGATACGGAGGGAACGCAAATCGGCTGTGGCATCGCTAACTATTGTGCCGCGGATATCGATATAATTAAAGGAACACAATCTAATAAAATAGGTAGTCTCTTGAAATTAGATTATGGCCCGGAGGTAGTTCATCGTAATAATCTTGCGTTACTAGAAAGGGAGAAGCCAAGTGCCAACAGGTAAACTCTATTTTTCCGTCAGCGAAGAGTTCATAGCAAATGTCAGTTATCAGTTCCAACACCAGGAAGACCATCACTGGTGGGGGGAACTAACGTTAGTTGAATACAAGCAGGTGAAAGATGGGGGAAGCTATATCATCGAATTGGTAGATGGTAAAAAGTGCCATTGCTCCTTGAAAAAGCGGGTCAATCGGGCAGTAACAAGTCTACCGCCGCGCTACGTATACCATTTCAGCGGTAACGGCAGATTCGAATAACAGGACGGCAATTGATCGAGGCATATAACCCTGGGCGGCATAACGTACAAGCCGTAAAAGACCTCCTCGCCATGGCGATGGGCCGCCCTACACCGGAAAGAATCCAGGCTCTACTCGATAAATTCTATAACGAAAAAACACACCCTATATTTGTCGCCCTGGATAACAACAATATCATCGGAATGATTGGTATGGATTACACGATGGCGCCTCATGGATGGATTGTTCACATCGCCGTCCATTCGGATTTTCGAAGAAAAGTCATCGGGCAGAGTCTTATCGATTACGTCTTCAAAACATTTTCGCTTAAGAGTGTAGCGCTAGAAACCGACCAGGATGCCGTGGGTTTTTACCGCGCCTGCGGCTTTTCCGCCGTAGAAATCGTCAGTAAATGGCCAGGAGTGCGTAGATTCCGCTGCACTCAAGGACAGATGCCAGAAAGTGTGCTAGAATATTACAATAATCTAACTTTACCGCTATAACGGACAGGAAAGATATATGAAAAATGCTATTGACGATTTAAAAGTCAAAGGGCGAGCCGCCAAGCTTGCCTCGCGTCGTCTGGCATATCTCTCCACGGATGTTAAGAATAAGGCGTTAAATTATATCGCCGAGGATATCCTGCTGCGCAAGGATGAAATACTTGCCGCGAACGAGCGGGACTACAAAACGGCTGAAGCTGCCGGTATGGGCGCCGCTCTGCTGGACAGGCTCATGCTTAACGAGAGCCGACTGGAAGGCATCGCCGCGGATACTAAAGCCGTCGCCGCCCTGGCCGACCCCGTCGGTGACGTGTATGAGATGCGCACCATGCCCAACGGATTACAAATCGGCAAGAAGCGCGTGCCTATCGGCGTCATCGGGGCGATTTACGAGAGCCGGCCTAACGTGACCGTGGATATTGCGTCGCTCTGCTTAAAGTCCGGCAACGCCATCATCCTGCGCGGCGGTAAAGAAACAATTAACTCCAATACCGCCATTGTTAAAGTGATTCAGGGAGCCTGCAAGCGAGCCGGTATGCCGGCGGGGTGCGTGCAGTTTCTTGATAATACCGACCGCGCGCTGGTGGATGAAATGCTCAAGATGAACGACGTCATCGACCTGATTATCCCGAGGGGTGGAGCGGGTCTGATACGCTCGGTGGCAGCGAAAGCTACGATGGCAGTGGTCACAGGGGGCATCGGCGTATGCCATACTTATATAGACAAAAACGCCAACATCAAAAGCGCGGTAGATATCGTCTATAACGCTAAAGTGCAGCGGCCCACGGTCTGCAACGCTTTGGATACTGTGCTTGTCCATGCTGCTATTGCGGAGGAATACCTGCCGGAGATGGCGACAGCACTGAATAAATCTAAAGTAGAATTGCATTGTGACGAGAAGGCGCTGTCTATCCTGCAAAATGATAAAACCTTGGACCTTGTTCCGGCTGAAGAAGCCGACTGGGGCAGAGAATTCCTGGCGTTAATCGCCGCCATCAAGGTGGTGGACTCACTGGATGAGGCCCTGGAACATATCGAGAGATACGGCTCGGGGCACTCCGAGGCTATAGTCACCGAGGATTACCAGAGCGCGATGCGTTTTCTTAACGAGGTGGATGCCGCCTGTGTCTACGTTAACGCCAGCACCAGGTTCACCGACGGTGGTCAGTTCGGGCTGGGGGCGGAGGTGGGGATAAGCACGCAAAAGCTCCATGCGCGGGGTCCCATGGGTCTTAAGGAACTAACGACCTATAAGTGGATTATCTTCGGAAACGGTCAGGTAAGGCCATAATTACTTCGCGGGCTTTAGCGCTTCCTGCTGGGCTTTGAAAAGCTGCTGGATGCCTTTTTCCGCCAATGCCAGTAAATCATCGATTGACTGCTTGGTGAAGGGCTTGCCCTCGGCGGTGCCTTGGACTTCAACGAACTCTCCTTTGCTGGTCATCACAATATTGAAATCCACCCCCGCTTGTGAATCTTCATCGTAGCAGAGGTCTAGCATCATGTAGCTGTTGACGATACCGACACTGGTGGCGGCGACGGCGCTTTTGAGTGGCACTTTGGAGATAATGCCCATCTGTACCAACTTTTCCATCGCCTGGTACAAAGCCACGTAAGAGCCGGTGATAGCGGCGGTGCGGGTTCCGCCATCTGCCTGAATAACATCGCAATCAACAATTAACGTTCTTTCTCCTAAAGCCTCCATGTCCGTTATGGCGCGGAGGGAACGCCCGATGAGACGCTGGATTTCCTGGTTGCGCCCGCCCACATGACCGTTAACGGAATCGCGCTGGGAGCGGGTAACCGTGGCGCGGGGTAGCATGGCGTACTCGGCGGTTACCCAGCCGGTGCCGCTTCCTTTAAGAAAGGGAGGTACTCTATCTTCAATACTAACGGCGCAGAGGACATGCGTCTTGCCCAGCTTGATGAGCGCCGAGCCCTCGGCGAAACTTTGGTAGCCGGGGTTTATTTTAATCGGCCTAAGCTCGTCATAGGCGCGTCCATCAACTCTTTTCACGAAAAAATCTCCTATCTATTTTGACGATATGTCAGAGTATAACAGAGAAAATGGTAGATGGCAATAAACCGAAACTAGATAGAAACCAGGTATTCCTTAAGCCATTTTAGGGTAGCCTTAGCGGCGCTAGTTTTATTTTCTTCACGACTGCCGCGGAACTCATGCTTGCGGCTGAATACGCCATCCCTGTTAGCCATTCCAATGTAGAAAAGCCCCACTTCTTTCCCCGGTGTGGCGCCGCCCGGTCCGGCGATACCAGTATCGGCCAGGCAAATATCCACCGCTAAGACTTTTTTCCCGCCTTTAGCCATCTCCTCGGCGACCTGCGGGCTAACCGAGCCGTAACGCTTAAGAGTCCTCGCTTTAACCCCGATGACCTTCATCTTGGTCTCGTTAGCGTAAGAGACAACCGCTCCT
>JBGOXC010000028.1:0-8813 GCA_041478935.1 Dehalococcoidia bacterium | reverse complement strand
GGCATCGAGGATGTTTTGTGCGTCACCAGCGGCGACTGCTCCAATACAATTATGCTCATGGAAGTGTTAAAGCTTAAAGGCAAGAACGCCATGCCCTTCGCCTACCCGGAGCGCCCCAATAAAGAGGAGATGGACTATGTCCTGGAAAAGCTGGCGGCAACCTTCGGCACAACGCTGGAAGCCGCCAATAAAGTCCGCCAGGAGCTTAAACCGGCGCGCGACCTCGCCCTTAAACTTGACGAGCTTACGTGGAAGAATAATACCGTCAGCGGCGGGGAGAACCACCTCTGGCTGGTGTCCGCCTCCGACTTTAACGGGAATGTCATTAAATATAAAATGGATTTGGAAACATTATTGGATGCCGTCTCAAAAAGAAAGCCTTACACAAATCAAACCAGACTCGGGTTTATCGGGGTGCCGCCGGTCTATGCCAGGGAGCTTTACCCCTATATTGAAAAAAACGGCGCGCGAGTAGTCTATAATGAGGTGCAACGCCAATTTGCCATGCCGCAACCGGGCGCATCTTTAGCCGAGCAATATACTAATTACACCTACCCCTACTCCATCAACGAGCGTCTCACCGACATCAAAACCGAGATAAAAAAGCGGCATATCGACGGTGTGATTCACTACGTGCAGGCGTTTTGCCACCGCGGCATTGGCGATATTGTCATGCGCAGCGGGATTAAGGTGCCAGTGCTGACGCTAGAAGGCAACGCCGAATTTTATCTAAACGGGCACGTTAAGACCCGCATCGAGGCGTTTTTGGACATGATAGAGAGACGACAGCGGAAAACAGGGATAAAAAAGGCGTCTCAATGACTAATCAGCCAGCCGATTTTAAGGCTTATGATATCGATTTATGCATCACCGAGATTTACGACCAGTTAGAAACACAAAGAGAAGACATAGCTTTATTACGCGAACAAATAGGCGAACGTAAGCCCCTGAAAATACTAGAGCCTTTCTGCGGACACGGACGAATCCTGATTCCAATGGCGCAGGACGGGCATAAAATAGTTGGCATCGATAAATCGCCGATAATGCTAGAATCAGCCCGCCAAAAAATCAAAAAGTTACCGGCAGCAATTCAGAAAAATATTACCTTAAAGCAGGCTGACGTGCTAAAGATAGAATGGCCCAAAGGCTTTGATTTGGTTATCCTCGGCGGGAACTGCCTTTACGAGCTGGCGACGCCGGAAGAACAGGAAACATGTATCCGCAAAGCGCAGCAGTCTCTAAAGCCGGGGGGCTCTCTCTACCTGGATAACGACCACATGGAGGGCGATTTAGACCCCCGCTGGCGTGGGTCTAAAAAGGGGAAAGCCTTCCCTACTGGCGTCTGCGCGGACGGGACAAAGGTAGAAGGCTTTACCGAGGTTATCTGGCATGATGTGAAAAACAGGATAGTGCGCTATCGGCGGACTGTAGAAATCACCACCCCAGATGGTAAAACCAGGAAAACAGAATGGTTTGAACAATGCCATGCGCCCAGCACCGTGGAAATGCAAGGCTGGCTTAAAAAGTATGGCTTTGTAGTGAAAAAATTGTGGGGAGGTAGGGATAAGTCTCCTTATACCGATAAATCCGAACGCGCTGTTTTTTGGGCGCAACTTAGTGTAAAATAGGTATATAATTGCATTGCTTTTTTCTAGGAGGTTATTGTGAAAACGCGTGTTGGTATTAATGGATTTGGACGTATCGGCAGACTGACCTTAAGGACGATTCTCCAGCGCCATCAGAGTGATATTGAGGTTGTAGCCATTAACGACCTTGCGGATACCAAGACCAACGCTCATCTTTTTAAGTGGGACAGCGTTTACGGGCGCTACCCGGGCGAAGTCTCCGCTAAAGAAAAGTCCATCGTCGTCGATGACAAAGAAATTCAGGTAATTTCCGAGCGCGACCCCGCCGCCATACCCTGGAAAAATTATAAAGTCGATATCGTTATCGAATCTACCGGCGTTTTTGAGGATGCCGAAAAAGCCGCCGCTCACCTCAAAAGCGGCGCTAAAAAAGTAATTATCTCGGCACCCGCCAAGGGCACGGGCGCGGTTACTATCGTGCTCGGCGTTAACGAAGGCACCTATGACCCGAAGCAATATAACATTATCTCCAATGCTTCCTGCACCACCAACGGCATCGCGCCGCCAGTCAAAGTGCTGCATGAGAATTTCGTGGTGACCAAGGGGCTGATGACCACCATCCACTCCTATACCAACGACCAAAAAGTGCTAGACATCGTACATCCAAGTGATATACGGCGGGCGCGCGCCGCCGCCCTTAATATGATTCCCACGTCTACCGGCGCCGCCAAGCTGGTAGGCAAATTAGTCCAGGGACTAGAAGGCAAGATTCACGGCTATTCCATGCGCGTGCCCACGCCCACCGTCTCCGTTATCGACTTTGTTTGCAATACGGCTAAAGATGTTACTGTAGAGCAGGTCAACGAGGCATTCAAGAAAGCCGCCGCGGGCCCGTATAAAGGCATCATAGAATACTGCACAGAGCCTTTGGTCAGCATGGACTTCAAGGGCAACCCGCATAGCTCGATAATCGACAGTTTAAGCACCATGGTTATCGGCGGGAATATGGTCAAAATCCTCGCCTGGTACGATAACGAGTGGGGCTATAGCTGCCGCCTGGGCGACCTGGTTGTGTTTATCGCCGGAAAGGGGCTATAAAAGAATAACCTCAAATCACCGGTGAAGGATGGATGGAATCAGTAGTAAAATCCGGGAAGTAATAAAACCTCACGGCTATCAAGCAAGAACCGTCTCTATCACGCGTCTACAAGAAGTACAAGAATCAGTTAGAAGTCTGGTCAGGCAGGGATTAATTAATAAACGATTGTCCGAAATATGGCATTTCTATCTAGAGAGCAATAAAGAACTGCTTGAAGCAAAGAGCATCATAATAGTAGCCCTGCCGCAACACATTACGCGTCTTGGCTTCTCGTGGAAAGGCAATATGTATCCCGCCGAAGCTGCCCCCGGGTATTTTTGCGCCGCAGATGAGTTTAAAGCTGAAGAAGTCCTCCGTAACATGTTACAAAACTCCGGATATAAAATATCAAAAACCCGCCTGGCACTGAAAACACTGGCCGTCAGAAGCGGCCTGGCTCAATACGGTAAAAACAACCTCGCTTATGTGCCGGGAATGGGTAGCTTTTGCCGGTTAATCGCTTTTTATACGGATGCCCCCTGTGAAGAAGATAACTGGCTTGAAGTCGTGGCAATGGAAACCTGCGAAAAATGCATACTATGTTTTGAGAATTGTCCAACTAAAAGTATTATCGCCGACCGCTTTCTGATTCACGCAGAACACTGTTTAGGATTCCTTAACGAGACAGAGCCGGATATTCCCCATTGGGTCAAGTCGCAGCCGGACTGGTTCAATGCCTTTATCGGCTGTATGCGCTGCCAGTCCGTATGTCCGGTAAATAAACCCTACCTAAAAAATATTACTGCCGGGCTTTCCTTCTCTGAAAAAGAAACCGACATGATTTTGCACAAGACGACCTGGGAACTATTAGAAACAGCAACCAGGAATAAATTGGAGGATGTCCATAGTGTTTATCCACTCATGGCGGCAAACCTGGACGCCCTTATAAAAATACGCGGTATCTAGATGTCCTCTATTCGTACAAATTGACATTACGTTAAATTATTACGTAAAATATAATTAAGTCACTCGTAAAAGTGAACTATGAAATTAATAGTAATCGGACTGGGACAGTGCGGCGGCAGAATTGCTGATGAATTTGCCCGACTAAATAAAAAGGCCCGTGCCACACGCGGACTCAACATCATCACTGGCGCTTACGCCGTTAATACCGATATCGCCGACCTTAGCGGTTTAATTACCATTAAACCTGCCTATGAGCGTATCCTCATCGGCGGTAAAAAGACGCAGGGGCACGGCGTTGGGAAAATTAACGAACTCGGGGCGGAAATAGCCCATGAAGACGCCGATAAAATTATAGATATCATCAGAAACACCGAAGCCTTTGCAGAAACAGACGCCTTTTTACTCATCGCCAGCGCCGGCGGCGGCACCGGTTCCGGCACGATATCCGTATTCACGCAGTATATTAAAGAACGCTATATAGATAAGCCGGTTTATAACCTCATCATCCTGCCCTTCGACCATGAAGTTCAGACAGAAGACAGAACAGTATATAATGTTGCCACCTGTTTAAAGTCCAGCTACCTGGTGGCTGACGCTATCTTCCTGGTTGACAACCAGCGGTACGTGATGAAGGACGCCCCACTGACGCAGAACCTCGCCCAGATAAACCAGACGATTGTCCATCCGTTCTTTAATCTCCTCTGCGCCGGTGAAGAGAAAAAACCACAATTTATCGGCGCCAAGATACTTGACGCCGGCGATATTATCCAGACATTAGTGGGCTGGACCACCCTAGGCTACGGCCAATCACATACCCATAGATTTAAGCCCTTTGGCACCTCTAACGACTTTCGTGATAAGGCCTCGGAAACGCAACGCGGCCGCAATGCCCTCGACCAAGCCATCAGCGCTCTATCCGTTAAATGCAATCCATTGGACTGCAAGCGAGCACTTTACCTAATCTCCGCGCCAGCCAAGGAAATCAATGTCGACCTGATAAAAGAACTCGGCACCTATATTAAGGATATTGCTCCGGAAGCCATTATCCGCAGCGGCGACTACCCGCGGGAAAAAGGTAATGTGGACATAACCTTAATACTTTCAGAATTAAGTGATATGGAAAAGGTAAGGAGTTATTTCTCTAGGACTATCAATCTTATGTCGGAAATTAAGAGACGCCAGGAAGGGTCGGTTCACGTCCAACGCGGGATTGATATCTCGATAAACGACATCCCTTCATTGCTATAACTTGGCTATTTAGATACCTCGGGACGCTTTATCCTAAATTAGCACGTTTATTTTTTAGGCTTTTGCTGGTCTTGCTTTTGTTTCTTGGTTTCGTACATCTTGGAAAGCATTTCTAAACGCTCGGCCATTCTGCTTTTTGTTTCCTTAGGCATCTCTTTAGATATTTCATCCGGCGCTTCTTTAGGCGTTTTTTCCGGTTTTTCTACTGCTTTCTTAAGTGTTTCCACTTCAGCCTTTTCATCGGCGAAAGCGGATTTACTGGCTTCTCTTATGCTTTCCTTAGCCTCAATGGCCGGTTTCCTGGGTTGAATTATCGATTCAGACTTAGATTCCTGCTCCTTTTTTAAGGTCTCTTTCAGGATTTCCCGCGAGGATCTTAACGATGCTTCAATATTTTCTTTGGCAATTTGTTTGGCGGATTCGATATTCTTCACGGCGTCCTGTAAGGCTGACATAGATAAGTCGGCAACCTCTTTGGAAACCATGGTTGAGACTTCGGTGGTTTCTTTGACAGCTTTTATGGTCTTTTCCGCCGATTCTCGTGTATCTCTGATTAATGCTTCGGAGGCTTCACGGGCAGTTTTGACTGCGGCTTCGGTATTGTCTTTGACCGCTTTGACGGCTTTATTCGCTGCTTCTTGCGCCTCTTTGATTAATTCAGCTGCCGCTTCCCGGGCAATTTTAGCGCTGGCCTCGGTCGTTTCTCTGGTCTCACGATTTATTTGTTCCGCCCTAGCAATAGCTGCTTCGGTGGCGTTGATAACGGCTTGTACTGCCGTATGCGCTTCCTCAGCTACTACTTCTACTTTGTGAATGGTCTCTTGAGCTATCTTTTGCGCTGTTTCAACACTATACCTATTTTCCTGGTTGATAGTATCAATGCGTTTTATCGCCTCTAGCGAAGACTTCTGCGCCGCTTCCGCATTTTCTTTGGCAGACTTGCTAAGAGCGTCTGCCCGCAGGATGGCTTCCTCTGCCATTTTAGTGGCAATTTCCACAGCCTGCCGGCTGGATTCGCTGATTTTATCAGTGTGTGCGTTGGTATCTCTGGCGACCTTAGCAGTGGCTTCGGCGGCGTCCTGAGCTTCTTTAGCTGCCCGTTCTGCCCTTGCGGTGGCTTCTCTGGCTGTTTTATTCGCTTCATTGGCCGCTTGCAAGGCTGAATTTATCGAAGATTCAAGGATACTGGTGGCTTTTCGGGATATTTCTTCAGCAGATGCGGCGGTTTTTTTCGCTTCGCGGCTCATCTCCTCAATACGCGATAGGCCGCTTTGCGATAGTTTTAACGCAGTTTCCGCTGCGTTCATGGCTTCCTGGCCGATTCTTTCCGCACGGTTGATAGCGTCCTGAAAAACCTTGACCATAGCTTCGGCGGTTTCTTTCGGCCTTTTAGCTACATCTTCCGCCTTCTTAATAGCTTCGTCAGCAGCCCTTAAAGTAGCCACCATAGCTTCTTTTGACTGGCGGCTTACCTGATCCGCCCGAGCGATGGCTTCCTGGGCGGTTTTAGCGGATGCTTCGGCATTTTCCTTAACTTCCTTTGCTACTTGCTCGACCCGGTGTATCGCATCCATAGCTGCATCAGCCGATTTCTCGGCAGCCTCCTGGGCCTGGCGATTTAAAGTTTCAGCCTCTTTTGCCGCATTTTCTATGTCAGCGGCATTATCCCCGATTTCTCCCTCAAATTCTGGAGACATTTTCTATCCTTTTTGAATATATTACTGTTTAGACTATTATATTCTTCAAACGCCACTTTTTCAATAAATAAATGATATATTTATCTGATGTTCATTCTACCAAGACTATAATAAACATACAAACATACCGTTTAAACCTAACCAAATTGACTTTATAACGTTTATATATTATGCTAAAATAAATATAAACCCCTGAAAAAAACTTGAGTCTTTATTTGAGGTGAATTGTGAAATTAGTAGTTGTGGGACTTGGACAATGTGGAGGTAGAATCGCTGATGAATTTGCTCGTCTGAATAGTAAAGCCAGTATAAAACGCGGCTTAGACATAATTACCGGTTGTTTTGCCGTAAATACCGATGCTTCGGACTTATTGGGGTTAACGAGCATCGGCAGAGACCACCATCATCGCATACTTATCGGCGGACGTAAAACCGGCGGTCACGGCGTCGGCAAGGTTAACGAAATGGGCGCGGAGATAGCTAAAGAGGACGCCGATAAAATCATTGATAATATGCGCGGCATCAAAAAATTCTTCGAAACGGATGCCTTCCTACTTATCGCCGGAACGGCCGGCGGCACTGGCTCCGGCGCTATATCCGTCATTACGCAATACCTGAAAGAACGCTATTTTGATAAGCCAGTATGGGACCTGTGTATCCTGCCTTTCGAGCACGAAGAAGCGACGGAAGAGAGAACGGTATTCAACGTAGCCACGTGCCTTAAATCCTGCTATTCGGTCGCGGATGCCGTCTTCCTGGCGGATAACCAAAGATATGTCAGAAAAGATTCGTCCATTCAATCTAACCTTTCCAAGATTAACTCGATGATTGCCGCTCCGTTTTACAACATTCTTTGCGCCGGTGAGGAGAAAAAAGCCAAACATATCGGTTCCAAACTGCTCGATGCCGGCGATATTATCCAGACCGTCGTTGGCTGGTCAACTATCGGCTACGGCAAGACGATAGCCCCAATGTTTAAAATGCCCGAATTCGGGAGCGATTTTCGCAGGAAAGGCACCGATATCCAGAAGGGCATCCGGGCGATGGATGAAGCCATTAGCGAATTATCCATTAGATGCAATCCGGGTGATGCACGGAGGGCTTTATACCTGGTAACCGGCCCGCCTAAAGATATAAGCATGGACATGATTAAGGAAATCGGCGACTACATGAGAGACATCGCTCCGGAAGCCATTATCCGCAACGGCGATTATCCGCGGGATAACGGCGTGGTGGATGTCACCATACTCTTCTCCGAACTTTCCAACGTCGATAAGGTCAGGGATTATTACGTACGTTCCTCCAACCTAATCCCCGAATTTAAGAGACGGCAGGAAGAGACCGAGGTCAGACTAAAAGACCTCGATGATGTCTCCAAGGATATTCCTTCACTACTGTAAACAGAGACAAGACCGTGTTATTTGAGTCCCGACTAATAATCGGGACTCTTTTTTTAGTAAATTTGTCATCAAGTTTACTTGGGCATTCGGTTTCTTTTGGAGTATAATAACACCATAATGGCTTCTCAAGTATTATATCGAAAATGGCGTCCACAGCTCCTAGCAGAAATCATCGGGCAGGAGCATGTGGCCAAGACACTGCTCAACGCCCTGGCAACCGAACGCGTTTCCCACGCCTATTTATTCTGTGGTCCGCGGGGCACCGGTAAAACCAGTACCGCCCGCATCCTGGCTAAAGCGATTAATTGCCTCACCAACGGCAAGGGCGAGCCCTGCAACCAGTGTACCATGTGCCAGGCTATTACCGAAGGCAGGGCTTTAGACGTAATTGAAGTGGATGCCGCCAGCAACACCGGCGTCGACGACATCCGTAACCTGCGGGAAAAGGTGAATTACGCCCCCAACGAAGCACGGAAAAAGGTTTATATCATTGATGAAGTCCATATGTTAAGCACCAGCGCCTCCAACGCCCTGCTTAAGACTTTGGAGGAGCCGCCACCCCATGTTATCTTTATCCTGGCGACTACCGAGGTGCAAAAAATCCTGCCGACCATCCTCTCACGCTGCCAGCGCTTTGATTTCCACCGCCACACGCTGGCGAATACCGTAGCGCAGCTAGCTCATGTCTGCCAGGGCGAAGGCATTAAAGCGCAGGCGGAAGCATTAAAACTCATCGCAAGGGCAGCTACCGGCAGCCTGCGCGATGCCCTGAATCTTTTACAGCAGGTAAATACCTCTTACGGCAACGATATCGAGCTCCATCAGGCGCAGGCGCTGC
>JBGOXC010000125.1:0-4719 GCA_041478935.1 Dehalococcoidia bacterium | reverse complement strand
CTTTTTAAAGCTCTGTGTATATCTGCGGTAAATCGTTTTGAGATATCGGCGTTGGGGACGAGCATATCAAAGGCGTGACAGCCTCCGCGATATACGTGAAGCTCGGTAGGGACACCCGCATCAATTAATCTCCGTGAATAATCAATATCTTCTTGGGCAAATAAATCAATGCCTCCAACCGTGATATATGCCGGAGGAAGTCCTTCCAAATTGGTAGCTCTAAAAGCCGATGCATAACATGAAATCCCCTTGTTCCCGGGCTCACAACCAAGGTATGAACGCCAACCTATTAGGTTATTCTCCCGGGTCCAAAAAAGAGTGTCAGGTAAGATATCGCTAGCAGGAGCGATATTACAGTCGTTTATCATAGGATAAACCAACAGTTGAAAAATGGTTTTTACCTCATTGCGGTCACGCGATAATAACGCTAACCCCGCAGCCAGTCCGCCGCCGGCACTTGCGCCCCCGATGGCGATATGAGAGCGGTCGACCTGCAATTCATCAGCGTGGGCTGATAGCCATTTTAAAGCAGCATAACAATCTTCCAATGGAGCTGGATATGGATGTTCCGGAGCCAATCGGTATTCGGCTGATACCACAACGCATTCCCCGGCTAATGTGAATTGTTTTGCCGTAAAATCTTCCTGATCAATTTCGCCGAGCATATAACCGCCACCGTGAATCCACAGCAAAGCTGGGAGCAGTTCAGACTGTTTCTCTGGCCTATAGATTCTTACGGTAACATCGGGAGCTCCCACAGGACCCGGAATCACTCTATCTTCGGTAATGACACCTGGAATGACTGGCATCTGACTTTTCATCGTTGCCATCATTTGTTTGGAAGCAGCGCGAGCAGCGGGCAGATTATCGAAAGACATTGGCGGCATCTGGCTTAACATCATCTTGATAGGTCCTTTTAGTTCAGGGTCTAATAGTTCGGTGAGGTCACGTTTCATAATTTTACTCCTGACTTGTTAACAAGAAATATAAAAAAACTGTTTGACCTATTTCTTTAATACTTCATAAAGATGGGCGAGGCTTTCCCGCCGTATTGGCGCCATCACATCGCCGGCGCCAGGCGGTCCCATCGGCGGGAAACGTTCAGACAGCGTAACTTTATCCTGTACTTCTTTTAAACTCCACCCTTTAACGATGGCGGCTTTGACCGAGTCGATAACGTATTTGATATTATCGTACATAACCTGTAATTGGTTTTTATCGCATAGGGGACCATGCCCTGGGACAACCTTATCTATTTCCAGTGCCTGTAGCTTTTTCAAAGATATCAGCCATTCTTCAGGCACCGAATCTACCATAATCGGCATACCCATCACGACGTTATCCGAGGTGAAGACTACTTTTTCCTCCGGGACATATACCGCCGTTTCCGATTTGGTATGCCCCGGCACGGAGATAATATGGAAAGTATTGTTTCCTACATAGAGCGTCATTTCCTGGGAAAATGTAATATCCGGCAGGCGATAATGGAAGTCTTTATCCAGCGGGAGGGCATCTGGAGCCATCCACTTCATCTGTCCTTCAAGGGCTTCCTTGCTGTTGTGCTTTATTGCTTCCCGGGTGCCCTCATGAGCCACTAATGTGCTGCCCATCCAGCAGTTACCGGCAACATGGTCGTTATGTGGCTCGTTATTGATTACGTAGCGTATCTCTCCCAATTTGCTGACTTCTTCCCGCCATTTTTTTGCTTCCGCCGGCACCATGGGTGTGTCAATCATTACTACTCCTTCGGTAGTTACCACGAGGCTGCAGTTGCACCCTCTAAAGTTCATGCCGGCATAAACATTATTCGTTATTTTTTCCATCAGACTCTCTTTTTTACTCCTCCTCTTATTAAGTGATTAGCAGTTATCCCGTATTCCGCTGACTGGTGACTTTCATTATCTGATAAATAATTCTCTAATGCAAAACTGGTGCATTTTACGGTTTCGGCGGGGGGAACCTGGGCGGTGGCGGGTTAGCCACCCAGGCATTAAACATGTCGATATCCCGCCCCTGCGCTTTAAGCATTTGCGCCATGTTGGGGGGTGTGAGGATTAAGTAGTCTTCTTTTTTCATCCCTTCCAAGAGTCCTTGAGCGCACTGCTCGGCGGTGAGAAACATCGGTCCTCCGGTGAATTTTAAATCACGGTCACGTAACTCTTTTTTCCGCTCTTCGGAACCAACAAAGCGGGAGTTCTTCGCAATTTCTGTGGTAACACCGCCGGGGATATGGCATGATACTTTAATCCCCTTGGGGCGGAGAATCGAAGCCAGACAATCCGTAAAGCCAATGATGCCGGCCTTGGTGGTGATGTATGGGGTATTCTGAAATTCCGCGCCGAAAGCCATCGCCTGGATGGACGAAACATTAACGATATAGCCGGTGCTGCGTGCCAGGAAATGGGGTAAGAAGGCTTGGATGATGCGGATATAGCCCATCAGGTTGGTATTAATGATGTATCTCCAGTCGTCCAGGCTAACGTCTTCCAGCGAACCGCGAATGCCGACCGCGGCGTTATTAATCAAGATATCTATATTGTCGAAAGCCTTAAGAGCCTTATCCTTCATCGCGGCGACACTTTCGTCAATAGAGACGTCGCACTGGATAGCCACTGCCCGCTGTCCTAGGGCCTCAATTTCTTTTTTTACCGCTTCCATGTTCGTTACGTTACGCGATGCCAGGATGACGTCGGTGCCCTCTTTCGCGAGCTCGATGGCCACAGCCTTGCCGATGCCGCCGGAAGAACCCGTTACTAATGCTTTTTTGCCTTTGAATTCCATTAAAAATCTCCTTCTTCAATTGCTGACTTTCATTAACGGTAATGCTTCAGTAGCTCCTGATAATCTTCAGGAGTATCAATATCGTCAAGAATAAAGTTATCCTCTACTGGTACCTCTAACGCCAGTTTTTCATGCGCTTTCAAAACAGCCTTTAGTCCGCCGTTTTGTTTCCATCCCAAAATCTCCGGGATAAGGCTGGCAGGGAGCAGCGGCGGGTGACCTCTCTTGCCGTTGTAGGTGGGGTAAATGATTTTATCCGGGTTTTCTTGGGCTGCTTCCATTAAGCGCCTGATGGTTGTCGGCCTGACTAATGGAATGTCCACCGGCAAAATTAAAAAGGCGCTATGTTGCGGGCCTAATTGTTTAATTCCCGCTTGAATTGAGCTGAACATGCCCTTCTCATAGTCTTGATTGTAAACAATGGTGATGTCCTGTTCTTTAACATTTGCTATTATATCGTCTCGCCGGTAGCCGACAACTAAAAAGACGTCCAAATTAACGCTTTTAAACGTGGCGATAACATGGTCGGTTACGGTGGCTTGGCCGAGCGGAAGGAGCGGTTTGAACTGCTTCATGCGGCTGGAAAGTCCTCCAGCCAAAACGATGGCGGCAAAACGGGAATTTTTCATGTTGACTGCTCGCTCCGCACTTTAATTAGTTCTGCTATAATACTGACGGCGATTTCTTCCGGCGTTTCGCCGCCAATGTCAATACCGATGGGAGAATGTACTTGCTCCAGTCGCTCTTTTTTAACACCCTGCGCCATCAATGCTTCATAAATAACGGCGCGTTTCTTGCGACTGCTAATCATGCCGATATAACCGGCTTTAGTTTCTAGTGCTTGTTCCAGTACCGCCCGGTCATATATATGCCCCCGGGTAACGATAACAATAAAAGAGTCCGCGTCGATTTCCAGCCCTTCAAAGGCGTGATTGAATTCAGTGATAATAGATATTTTATACACCTCCGGGAATCGTTCCGCGTTAGTATATTCCGGCCGGTCATCAACAACCACAACACGGAAGCCCACTAGTGCCGCTAGATGAGCTGTTGGAACCGCCACATGCCCCGCCCCAAAACAATAAAGTGTCTTGAGCCTGCGTATAAGGTCGACTATGACACGCGTATCTCCCAGTTGTAAAACTGCCGTGTCGGAGATTTTGTGCAACTCCGGATTCAGTTTTTGCACATCGGTTCCTGATAAGGAATTATTAGCGACGATACAGCCGTCCGAGAAGAGGATAGCATGTCCTAATACCTGTAATGTCTCTTTATCGCCTTTAAGATGCGTAAAGAGGTAAAAATCTTTACACTGTTGCATTGCCTCGTACCAATGTGAGGCGAACTCCCGGTTCTCTTCTGAAGGCGCCAGGTATTCAAGCAATATCTCAGCCTTACCGCCGCATATCATTCCCGGAGCAGTGGCATCTTTACCAGTAAGTTCATAGGAAAATATAGTGGACTTGCCGGAAGATAGGACGGTTTTCGCTTCCCTGACCGCGACGGCCTCGATTAAGCTGCCGCCGATGGTGCCGTAAGGCTTACCGTTCGCCCCCACCACCATTTTCGTACCGCTGTGTCGGGGTGTTGACCCTTGCAGGCTGATGATAGATATCAGGACGAGCGGGGAGCTAGCCTCCAGTTGTTCTCGGATAATCCCGATGAGGTATTCATTCTCGTTCATCGAAAGCCCTCGAGTTGATGATATGTTTTTCAACCGAATCGGCAAACCTCTTGGTGAGGGCTTGCCGATTCCTGGTCTTAGTTTATTTATTTAGCGCAGACTTGACTTTATCTGGAGTAGCCGGGAGGTCATAAATCCTCGCACCGCAAGCGTTATAGATAGCGTTGGTTACCGCGGGCGCGGTGGAGACCATCGTCATCTCGCCGATGCCGGTTGAGCCCAGTGTGCCCCTGATACGTGGTGTCTCGCGTTTG
>JBGOXC010000090.1:0-5621 GCA_041478935.1 Dehalococcoidia bacterium | reverse complement strand
GCCGGAGTTGAAAGCCGGGTAAAGCACACCCGCCGCTACCGGTATTAAGATGACATTATAGGCAAAAGCCCAGAAAAGGTTTTGCTTAATCGTCCGCATGGTGCGTCGACTTAGCGAGATAGCCGTGGCGATACCGCTCAAGTCGCCACTAATGAGAGTAATATCCCCGGTTTCCATGGCGATATCCGTGCCCGTGCCAATAGCGATGCCTACATCGGCACTGGCTAGCGCCGGGGCATCGTTAATGCCATCGCCGACCATAGCTACAACCCTGCCCTCATCGCGGAGTTTTCTGACTTCATCCGATTTATATTCCGGCAGCACCTCCGCCAGGACACGCTCAATGCCCGCCTGCCGGGCGATGGCCTCGGCCGCCCGCCGGTTATCACCGGTGACCATGGCGATTTCAATACCCTGGCGACGTATCGCCGCGACGACATCAGCCGCGTTTGCCTTAAGTGTATCCGCCAGTGCGATAAGCCCCATCGCCTTTTTATCCACCCCTAAAAATATCACCGTTTTGCCATCGTTCCAGAGCACGGTTGCTTTCTCATCCAATTCTCCAAGTTTAATGTTGTTATCTTGCATCAGCTTAAGACTGCCCAGCAAATATTTCTTTTTATCTATCTGTGCCTCGGCGCCATGCCCGGGAATAGCTTTAAATTTGGAGGTAGGCAATAAAGGCAGTTTCTTTTCTTCCGCCGCTTTCATGACCGCTTCTCCCAATGGATGTTCCGAGTCGTGCTCGACGGAAGCCGCCAGACGCAACACCTGCTCTTGTGTATAAGGCGCGGCGGCAATGATATCCGTTACGCGGGGTTTACCCTCGGTCAGTGTGCCGGTTTTATCCAGTAATACAGTGTCTATTTTGTAGAGTCGCTCCAATGCTTCGGCACTTCTAATAAGGATGCCGTGCTCCGCCCCTTTACCCGTGCCCACCATAATCGCCGTAGGAGTCGCCAGTCCTAAAGCGCAGGGGCAGGCGATGACCAGCACGGCGATAAAGTTAAGGAAGGCATAGGTAAGCGAAGGAGATGGACCTAAAAAGTACCAAATTACAAAAGTAACCAGCGCGATACCGATAACCACCGGGACAAAATAGCTGGCAATAACATCGGCGAGGCGCTGGATGGGGGCTTTGCTTCCCTGGGCTTCTTCAACCAGGCGGACGATACGTGCTAGAGTCGTGTCTTTACCGATGCGGGTAGCTTTGAACTGGAAGCTGCCTGTTTTGTTAATGGTTGCCCCGATGACTTCATCGCCCGGTTTCTTCTCCACCGGTAGGCTTTCGCCGGTAACCATGGACTCGTCAAGCGATGGGCTGCCTTTAAATATAATGCCGTCCACCGGCACGCGCTCACCGGGGCGGACCAAAATCAGGTCGCCGACCTGCACATCCTCAATGGATATTTCCTGTTCTTTCCCCTGGCGAATAACCAGTGCTGTCTTCGGCTGTAAACCGATAAGATTCTTAATCGCCGCCGAGGTCTGGCCCTTGGCTCGTGCCTCCAGGTAACGACCTAGTAAAATGAAGGCGATAATCAACGCTGACGTATCGAAATACAGACTGGGCTCCGTGCCCCCGATAGTCAACGCCGACGGGAATAACACCGCTACTATACTATAAAAATATGCCGCCGAGGTGCCCACGGCTATCAGGGTATTCATATCCGCCCGGCGGTGCTTAAGAGCGCCCCAGGCGCCCTTGTAAAAACGCAACCCCGCCCAGAACTGCACCGGCGTCGCCAAAGCCCAGAGCACATAGCCCATGCCCGTGAAGTGAGGCGTAAACATCATGACCATGATAATTACACCCAATACGGCGGCGAAGATAAACCGGTCTCTTACCTTTTTAATTTCACGCGTAGAGGCGGTGGTCACATCTTCTAAAGTTTCGACCTCCCTGCCAAGTTCATAGCCGGCATCTTTAACCGCCCGACGCAAGTCGGTGTATTCCGTGTCTTCAAGATATTCAACTGTGGCTTTTTCCGACGCCAGATTAACACTCACGGAGGTTACGCCAGGGACGCTTTTTAAAGCTTCTTCAACGCGTGCGACGCAGGATGCACAAGTCATACCCTGCACCGGGAAAATGGATTTCTTGGTAGCAACGCCGTAGCCAGCCCCAGTGATAGTATTAACGATTTTGGAAAGGTCTATCTTTTTAGGGTCATATTCCAGTGAGGCTTTTTCGGAAGCGAGATTAACCCTGGCCTGCACGATACCTTTGGTTTTACGTAGCGCTTTTTCCACAGTCGCTACACAGGTGGCGCAAGTCATGCCAGTAACAGCAAGATTAACTTTTTGCAGGGATTTAGTTTTGGCTACCATTCATTTTATTCCATTATTAGTAAAATCTACTCCACCCCACATACTATATCATATCGTAATACCAAGTCTGCGTATGTGACCAATATCTCTTGTCAACTAAATAGGGGTCAATGCTTCCTGGAATTAATTAAATATTAACATTTTATTGATATATTCAAGGTATAAAGCCATTGAAAGGAGGTGAAGCTTCATGTGGCAAGACAAAAAATTTATTGTAATTGTAGCACTATTAGTCATATTAGTTGCGGTGGGTGGTACATTAGGGGGATTAGCCTTAGCACGACAAAATAACGACGGCCCAAACCAAGTTCGCGCCGCCCGGATTGAGTTGCTTGAAAAAGCCGCTAACTTCTTCCAGGCAGACAATAAAACTCTCGCTGAAAGGCAGGAAATGAGAGCTGAAGTCCTGGATAATTTTCTTCAAAAACTCGTGGAAGAAGGTAAAATAACCCAGGAAGAAGCCGACCAGTTTAAAGCATGGTGGGCGGCAAGGTCGGATATCCCCGGATTGATCAGTCAGCTTGCACCAGATTTCACGCATTACTTCGGTATGATGCATATGGGCGGAGGAGGAGTTAGCTTCCAATTCGGCTAGTCGAACAATTAATGGAAACCCATTTAACTGGCATTGAGTTATATGAAATAGAGGGGGAGTAAATATCCCCCTCTTAAATTTATTAACATTTTCTTAACATTTATGCTATAACATAAGGTAGAATCCTTAAATGGGGAAAAGAAATGCCGGGAAAAAGGGTACTGGTAGTCGACGACGATGTTAAAACCGTAGAGTTGGTAAAACTCTATCTGAACCGCGACGGCTACCGTGTTTTTTCCGCCAATAATGGCAATGATGCTTTACGGCTAGCGCGGGAAAATCACCCCGATCTTATTGTATTGGACCTGATGCTGCCCGGAATGAACGGACTTGATGTATGCCGCACCCTACGCCAGGAATCTGATGTGGCTATCATCATGCTCACCGCCCTGACCACTGATGATGACAGGCTAACCGGTCTCAACCTCGGCGCTGACGATTATGTTACCAAGCCATTTAGTCCCAGAGAGCTTGCTGCCAGAGTGCGGGCAGTACTACGCCGTTTGCCCGGGGAGCGCGGACCGGAAAAAATCAAACACGGTGCACTCACCATCGATTTCCTAAAACACGAAGCTTACTTGGCTGATAAACCACTGAACCTAACCCCTATTGAGTTCAAAGTGTTAGGAGTTCTGGCTAAAGAGCCGGGAAGAGTGTTTAGTCGCGCCCAAATAATCGAAAATGCGTTGGGGCAAGATTTTGAAAGCTTCGACCGCACTATTGACGTTCATATTTTAAAACTACGCCGCAAACTTGAGCCAGATTCACGCCATCCTAAATACATCAAGACTATTTACGGCGCCGGCTATAAACTCATGGAGAAAGACCGTGATACATAATTTAAATTTACGGCTTCTGGCAGCTTTTACTATCGTCATCATCATCACCATTGGTGCTGCGTTTTTCTTTACGTACCAAGCTACCCAAAATGAAATCGTGGCCATAGGCGAACGGCTGGAGATAAACCAGGATACACGGATGCAGATGGAATTATCCCACTACTATCAATTCGTCAATAACTGGAACGGTATACAGGTATTCATTGTCCAATGGGGGCAATTATATGAGAGACGGATAATTTTAACCGATATCAATAATGTAATTGTTGCTGATTCTGAAGAAGAACTAATCGGCAATACTTATAATGAAACTTTAATTAGTGATGAAATGGCAGAAATACCGATATCAGCCACGGGGCAGCTCTTAGAGATAATTCTTCCTCACCATAAAGTTCAAGCCTGGGTATCCAACCTGTCTCCCGATGCAGTTGGCGTACTCTATGTAACCCATGCAGAATTCCCCGGCATCACCGGAGCCGCTCTGCAGATAACCTACGACAGTATCGGCAGTTATTTTATCTGGGGAGGTTTGGTGGCTATCGGCATCGCCGTGTTAATTACCTTCTTCCTCTCCCGGCGCATTCTTTCTCCCGTGAAAGCGTTGATTAATGTCAGTCGGCATTACGGCAAAGGCGATTTTTCAAAAAGGGTGGATAATAAAGATAAAGGTGAGCTCGGCGAGCTGGCAAACTCCTTTAATTCCATGGCCGATGACCTGGAGCGTATCCAGCGTTTGCGGCAAAATATGGTGGCGGATATTGCCCATGAACTTAGAACCCCACTATCTAATCTTAAGGGCTACCTGGAAGCCATTAACGACGGCGTGATTAAGCCGAATAAAGCCACGATTCGTTCGCTTAATGAAGAGGCAATAGCATTATCGCGTCTCGTTGCCGACCTCCAGGAATTAAGTCTAGCTGATGCCGGGGAGCTGAAAATCGCCAGACAACCGGAGGATATCGGCAAACTTATCAAGGAAACCGTAATTAATTCGCGGCCTAAAGTAAAAGCCAAGGGCTTAAAACTTACGGCAGATTTACCAAAACAATTCCCACTATTAAATATAGATGCCTACCGCATTAAGCAGGTACTGGGCAATCTTCTGGATAACGCCATTGAACACAGCAGCAAGGGTAGCGAGATAACCGTCACCGCCAGTGAACAAAATGACATGATATCTATTAACGTGTCCGACACCGGAGAGGGTATCCCTGCTGAAGACCTGCCGCTGATATTTGAACGCTTTTATCGAGTGGATAAGTCCCGCGCCAGGACAACCGGCGGCAGCGGGTTAGGTTTAACCATCGCCAAACGTTTGGTGGAAGCCCATGGTGGCACGATTACGGCGACGAGCGAGGTTGGCAAGGGAAGCTGTTTTACCTTTACCCTCCCTATAGCAAAACAAACAACCAGCCAAGCAAGCTAAACACAACCCGTCGCCTTGGGCATGCCCGCCCACTTGCAAGCGGAGTTCGCCGGACCCTCCGGGAAGAGGTCGTAAAGCTGTTTGAGCGTAAAACCAGTCTCTTTGATCAGCCTTCTAATCATAGGGCAGATGCCGTTGGCGAGGTAATAGCTCCTTAGATAATTCAGGGCTTTCCAATGGTCTGGGTTAAGCTCTGTAACACCTTCTTTCAGTGCATATGCTCTGGCGATATCTTCAGTCCATCTATTTGTTTCCTGCATAAAACCATGCTCATCAACTTCATACATCTGGCCAGCCAGTTCCATCTTTGCCATGTTATTAATCCTTTCTATCAGGTATTATACATTATTCCAGTTGATATAGGGTTTTTTGATTTCGACCATAGCTTAGACGATCAGCTCCGCCAGACC
Source organism: Dehalococcoidia bacterium (assembly GCA_041478935.1). Classification (GTDB taxonomy): domain Bacteria; phylum Chloroflexota; class Dehalococcoidia; order Dehalococcoidales; family RBG-16-60-22; genus RBG-13-51-18. The sequence continues at coordinate 20 of JBGOXC010000090.1, read as the reverse complement.
GCCGCACATAATGCCGGATT
>JBGOXC010000205.1:0-3027 GCA_041478935.1 Dehalococcoidia bacterium | reverse complement strand
CGATACGCTGCATTATTGCCACGTCTTCTTTTTTCATCTTTCCTGCCTCGGTGACGCTAAAACCCCAGCCCTATCGTCCCCCTAGTAATGAATCCGGCTTTGATAGCGGCTTTGGTTAAGTCGTCTCTAAAGGCGGGGTGGGCGATGGAGATAAGCGCCTTGGCACGCTGCCAGACGCTCAAACCCTTAAGGTTAACCATGCCGTACTCCGTTACGATATAAGAGACGTCCGAGGCGGGTACAGTTACCATATCACCAAGCTCTAAGGTGGGCACGATGTTAGAGACAAGCTTGTCGTCTTTACCCTCCCGGGTGGCGTGGAGGCAGATAAATGCCTTGCCGTCCTTGGACATGTAAGCCCCACGAGTAAATTCCAGTTGGCCGCCGGTACCACTAATCTGACGCGTGCCGACTGATTCCGAGCAGACCTGGCCGCGCAAATCCACTCTTAAGGCGCTATTAATAGCTATTTGCCTATCGTTTTTAGCGATAGTGTAAGGGTCATTAGTATAGTCCACGGGGAAGCCGGCTAAAACCTTATTCTTATCCATAAACTTGTAAAGCTTTTCCGAACCAGCGGCGAAGCAAAATACAGCCTTGCCGCGGTTGAGGGTCTTGCGTTTGTCGTTGACCACGCCCGCTTCAACAAGCTCCATCATGCTATCGTTGAACATCTCGCTATGGACACCGAGGTCTTTAAGATTGTGCTTGATGAGCAACTTACCGACGATACTCGGTATAGCGCCCACGCCAAGCTGGATGGTAGCGCCATCTTCTATCTGGTCGGCGAGGAGGGCAGCGATGGCTTTATCCTCGGGGTTGATGAGGGCGGCGGGGAACTCGGGGATTTTATATTCGTAATTCTCGACAATATAGTCCACGTCCTCGATATTAACTACTTCGTCATAGCCTCCGTAGACCCAGGGCATATGCTCGTTGACCTCTAGGACGACCACCTTGGCGACCTCGCAGGCAGCTTTCTGGCGGGTGATTGCTGCACCGAAGTTAAAATTGCCTTTATTATTCATCGGCGTAACTTCGATAAAGGTGATATCCACTGCGTCCTTAAGCCACTGGCGGTACATGCGGGGACCCTCACCAAGGCTGAAGGGGATATAGGAGCAAGCGCCGTTTTTGGCATATTCCCGCTCTACCTTGCCGAGGAACCAGGAATTATGGATGAAATGCTGCTGGGTGGGGTCGCGGCGGGGGATAATAGTATGGGAATGCTCGGCGCGGATTTTAACGTCCTTAAGCTCTTTAGCGCGTGCCGCCAGTTTTTCGTCGATTAGCGAGGGGAAGCCGCAGATAGCGCCATAGTCAATCCACATGCCGGATTTGACGAGCCCGGCGGCTTCTTCAGCGGAGATGAGTTTGCGCTGGTATTCTTTAGAGTAATTCATTGGTTAGCAGTAAAACGCACAGCGAGATTGCCACGTCGCTGACGCTCCTCGCAATGACAGTAAACTAATGGCACTGTTTGTCTTCGATCTCTTTGATTTTTTTCAATCTGTTTACGTGGCGGCCGCCTTCGAACTCGGTGTTGAGAAAGTCTTCGACAATAATTTTAACTTTAGTATCACCTTCTTCTGCCGCCAGACAGCAGATTTGCGCATCGTTATGCAGGCGGGCGCGGTGGGCGGTAAAGACATCGTAGCACTGGGCGGCGCGGATGCCGCGCACTTTGTTGGCGGCGATGCACATGCCGATGCCGGTGGCGCAGATCAGGATGCCCCTATCGAATTCGCCTTTAACAATACCCTCCGCCACCTGTAAGGCGATATCAGGGTAATCCACGGCTTCATCCGTGTAGCAACCGAAGTCTTTAAGAGTATGACCAGCATCCATGACTACCTTGATAACCGTCTCTTTTAAGTTACAGCCCCTGTGGTCATTGCCAATAGCGATACGCACGGAAACGACCTCCTCTATTACTGATTCTGCGCCTTGGGATGATAAAACATATTTACTTCGTCCCGGATTTTCACCCAGCCGATGCGCCCCTGGCGGATAAGCTGGGGCGGACTCTTGGATAAATCTACTATCGTGGAAAGCTCATGCGATTTTAAAGTCCCCTGGTCGAGCACCATGGCCACCTGCTGCATATTCTCGCCGAGTTGCGCGGTGACTTCCTCGATAGAATACGTCCCCGGTTTGCCGCTGATATTGGCGCTGGTAGCGGTTAAAGGAAAACCAGTCATTTCCGCCAGGCGTAGAATGACACGATTATCCGGGATGCGGATGCCGACCGCGTTGAGCCCAGCCACCAGCATCGCCGGTATGGTGTCTTTCTTGGGCAGGACAATCGTCAAAGCGCCGGGCAAGTAATGGGCGGCAAGAAAGCGCGCCGCCTCGTTGAATACAGCGTACTTTTCTGCCTCGGCAAGAGAGCTAACGGCGATATGGATAGGATTGGAGAAGGGGCGGGCTTTGAGGTGAAAGACCTTCGCCACGGCGCGCGTATCCAGGGCGTTGGCGGCGAAGGCATAGCCGGTATCGGTGGGACAAATGATAATCTCACCCTTGATTATAAGTTTCGCGGCGTGTTCCAGTATCTTTTCATCCGGATTAGAGGCGTCTATCTTTTCTATCTTCGTCTTCATATTCATCCCCCAAGCGGAGCGTTGGGAAACACGTTAAGACGTAAATCCGACCTTTCCCCCATCATCATTCTAGCGTATCCGGCAGCCGCAATCATAGCGGCATTATCTGTGCAAAGCGACAATTTAGGAAAAAATACCTTAATTCCCTGCTTTTTGCAGGTTTCCGTGAAAACCTCACGCAGGCGGCTGTTAGCGGAAACGCCGCCGGTAACACTCACCACCTTCAGGTCCTTCTCCTCGACGGCGCGCAGGGTCTTGGCGACCAGCACGTCAACAATGGCCTCCTGAAAGCAGGCGGCGATATCGGGCAGGGGGAGGGCTTCACCGCGGGCAATTTGAGCCTTGAACATATTAATGACAGCGGTCTTGAGGCCGCTAAAGCTAAAATCCAACGCTTTGCTCCTTATCATGGGACGGGGGAAGG
>JBGOXC010000175.1:0-3442 GCA_041478935.1 Dehalococcoidia bacterium | reverse complement strand
CAAGCTTTCTAACTCGGTGGTGGAAAGTTGTGGCAGAAGGTAAAGCGTAAGGTCAGTGTCCCCGGATGAACCCGCCAGGTAATCTAAGATAGCCAGCGTCTTGGCGCGCCCCAGAACATACTTCTTCATCGGCATATTATTGGAATCTGACCACGGTCACGCCGTCGCCACCTTCTTCGCGTGTGCCGGTACGGAAAGACTTAGCCAGCGGATGGTTTTTCAGGAACTCGCGCACGATACTGCGCACTGTGCCGGTGGCAATGCCGTGGATTATGCGGGCTTCCGAGAGGCTCGACTGCGAGGCGTCGTTCAAATAGATATCCAGCAATGGTTCCACTTCATCAGCGCGTTTACCGCGTAGGTCGAACTCCATTGGCACACGGCGGGTGGATGGGACTTTGGGGGGAGGAGCGAATTTATCCGCCGTCGGCGTCGTCTTAACCACGCCATTCAATCCAAGCCTCATTTTGGTGTTACCCGCCTGCACCTCCACCTCCTGCGACGTCTCGTTAATCGCCAGCACGGTGCCGGTCAGGCCGGCTTCTTTTATCCGCACCGTATCCCCGATTTTAATAACTCCAGCATCTTCTTCGGGGGTTGTACCAGCAGGGGGTTGCCATTTTTCACTGGCAATCTGCTCTCGTACTCTAGCCAGAGATTTCTTTGCTTCCTCCAGTTTGGCGGATGTTTTTTCTTTACGCAACTCGGAAGCCGTCTGGCGTATCTCTTTATGCAGCTCCGCCGCTTCCTGCACGATGGCGTCCCGCTCTGCCTGGAGCGTCCGGCGTTCCTCGGTTTTAAGCCGCTGCAGTTCCTTGTCTAGGTCGGCGCTGCGGCGCTTAAAACCGTCGCGCTCCGTAGTTAAATCCCGCTCAAGGGAGGCGATTTTTTGCTTTTCTTCCATCAGGTTCGCCAGCAGGCCTTCCAGATCTTGGCTGTGACCGGATAGCATGCTGCGGGCGTCGTTGATAATCTCGGCTGGTATGCCCAGCCGGGCGGCGGTGGCGATGGCGTTGCTGCCTCCCGGCATGCCGATAGTCAAATGATATGTGGGAGTTAGCGTTTTAGGATCGAACTCCAGTGAGGCGTTATTAAGTCCCGGCGTGGTGTGGGCAAAAGCCTTAAGGTCGCTGAAGTGCGTGGTGGCGACAGTCAGCGTACCTTTGGAGAGGAAATGACGCAATATTGCTCTAGCCAGAGCGGAGCCTTCGGCAGGGTCGGTGCTGGTGCCCAGCTCATCAAGAAGCACCAGGCTCTTGCCGGCAGCTTGCCCGATGATGCGGACGATATTGCCTATGTGCCAGCTGAAGGTAGATAACGTTTGTTCGATGCTTTGCTCGTCGCCGATATCGGCAAAAATGCCGTCTAAAACCGGCAGCTGGCTTTTACCGTCAGCGGGAATCGGTAGACCTGCCTGCGCCATAACATTAAGCAGGCCGATAGTCTTTAGCGTCACGGTCTTACCGCCGGTGTTGGGTCCGGTAATTACCAAAACTGAATATTTATCTCCCAACTCCAGTGAGAACGGCACGGCTTTTTCGCCGAGAAGAGGGTGGCGGGCGTCGATGAGTTCTATATAATTGGCCTTTTTCTTGCCGTCGGTAGATGGCTCCAAAATGATAGGCTCAACGGCGTTAATCCGGCGGGCGTATCGCGCCTTGGCTAAAATCAAGTCGAGCTCTGCCGTCAGTGCAATGCTGTGGGTAATATCGTCGGCATGGGCGCCTACCTCGGCGGTTAAAAGGCGCAGGATTTTCTCTATCTCGTGCCTTTCTTCAACCACCAGCTCCCTTATAGCGTTGCCCAATCCCACAGTAGCCGTCGGCTCCATGAAGACGGTGGCGCCGGTATTGGAAATATCATGGACAATGCCCCTTAAGTCGTGGCGATGTTCCAGTTTGACAAGGAGGACGTAACGTCCATCTCGCTCGGTAACAACATCTTCCTGAAGGATGCGGCCGCCCCGCGGCGACCGAACAATAGTCTCCAGCTTTTCTAAAATCTGGGCGCGGGCGGTACGCAGTTGGGCGCGGATACCCGCCAGCTCCGGTGATGCGCTATCCAATACTTCTCCCGCTGGGTCGATACAGGAAGTGATGTCCTTTTCAATCTGGTGCAGCTCGGCAATACCCTCGGCGATACTCCAGAGTAAAGGGAAATCCGCGGCGATGCTCTTAAGGTAACGGCGCAAATCATGGAGGGCGGCAAGGGTCTGCTGGATTTCCAGAAGGCTTAAGGGGTCGAGGATGCCTTCCAGCGCCGCCAGTCTGGCTTTATCGCGGATATCGTGGGCACTCCCGATGGAAAAGCCTTTATCAAGAGCCAGCAGTGAACGCGCCTCCGCCGTCTGCTGGAGCAAGAGTGAAATTCGCTGGTAATCCTGCAGTGGTTTCAGGTTCATCACCAGCTCACGGCTGGCGGTAAAAGAGGTATATTCTGCCAGAATTTCCCTTATTTTGGGGAATTCCAGCATTTCCAGGCTTTTATCATCCATGAATTTTATCCTAACGTAAGGGCTGGTATATTATAACATGACAGACGGGCTTATGCCCCCCACAAACAAAAAGGAGGAGTTTTTACGCTCCCCCTTTATCGATATTGGTCGATGCCTATTTTATTGGTCCACTGGTCCACCTAAGTAGATAATTACGTGTATGACGATGGTCAAGGTGTAGATGTCCTTTGCCCCTCCTGCCCAGGGTTGCCCGTAGCTCATTGTAATTGTCGTTGTGCTGGGATTTGATGTATTGAACACCCATACTTCCGTGCCACCTGCTCCCACCAGCCCGGTATCCGGAGCTACGTAGTCGCGGGATATTTGCCTGATGGCTGTTGGGTCGGTGATTTCCGCATCCGTCCAACTATAGCCGGTGGAGGGATTAGAACCTAGCTTGACGGTCAATGTGCCGCCGTACGCCGCCATGTCGATATTTCTTAGAACGTGATTCTGTGCGTTGAATTCGTCCAGCGTAATCTCTATCGTCTGGGTCCACGGCTCTGTATTCGTCGTTGTGCTGGAGGCGCACCCCGTTATAAACAGGGGCAGCAGCATTATGGCGACAAGCCCTAAAATAGCTAATTTTCTCATTGTAATCTCCTCCGTATCATTAACGTTTGTCACTATATTATACAACGTCTTAGCAATTTATTAAGTTAGGTTTGTAACAAGGCTTTTTTAACCTGGTTCTATCGGGTATAATGAAGACAACTTGCCAAGGAGGTACCCTGCTTATGACGGATTATGCAGCGCTGAAGAAAAAAGTGGATGAACTGGCTTGTCGCGTTTGGGATGTGGGGGCTATTGAAGCCCGGGTCAAACAGCTGATGGAGAAAGGTATTCCTCGTAAAAACCTCAACCCGCAGGAAATGAAAGCCAATAAAGAAAAAATCCTTGACCGCGTGCAGCTACGCGCCGAGGAGTATAACTTTATCTTTAAAAACT
>JBGOXC010000054.1:0-6759 GCA_041478935.1 Dehalococcoidia bacterium | reverse complement strand
TAGTCGATTTTGGCTTCTCTTAGCTTGCGGCGCAGTTCATTCAGCTCGGATGTTTTAAGTCCGCGGTAATCGGTCAGGACGCCAATATTAGTTTTAGCGAAGACCTCCTGCAGCGTAGCGACCGCTTTTACTTTCTTTTCCGTCGGCATATTTACCTCCTGAAACCCCGAAAACTTACAGGCAAATAAAAAATCCCCATGCCAAACGCACGAGGACTTAGAATCTAAATTATTACTATCCTCGGCAGGCATCGATTAAGCCCCTTGCGGGACACCCGCTGTCTCGGGATTACATATTCAGTTGTTCTTAGATTATATCACAGCTAAAAGATTCTGTAAAGTTAACTGGCGGTTAAAGACGTTGCCGCCGAAATATCGAGCTTGACACTCGGCCCCATGGTAGTTTTAATAAAAGCGCTCTTGACATACTGCCCTTTGGCGCCGGCGGGTTTGGCTTTGACGACCGCTTCCATGATGGCCGTGAGGTTATCCACCAGCTTTTGTTCCTCAAAGCTGATTTTGCCTACCGGCACATGAATAATGGAGGCCTTATCCAGCTTGTATTCTACCCTGCCCTTGCGGGCGTCCTCAATAACGCGGGGAAGGTCATTCATGCTGACGACAGTGCCAGACTTAGGGTTAGGCATAAGGCCTTTCCTGCCTAAGACTTTACCGAGTTTACCGACCTTGCCCATCATCTCCGGCACGGCGATAGCGGTATCAAAATCCACCCAGCCTTCTTCAACTTTTTTAATAATATCGTCGCCGCCGACGAAGTCCGCGCCAGCGCTGGTGGCGATTCTTTCCGCTTCACCCTGGGCAAAAACGAGGACGCGCACTTTCTTCCCTAAGCCATGCGGGAGTAAGGCAACACCCCTAATCTGCTGAGTGGCACTACGCGAGTCCAGCCCCATACGCAAATGAAGCTCAACTGTTTCATCGAATTTAGCGGTGGCTGACTTCTTAATGAGCTCTACCGCTTCTTTTGGCTGATAAGCTTTGTCTCTATCTATTTTCTCTGCAGCTGCTCTATATTTCTTACCGTGTTCTGCCATATTACTCCACCTTTATGCCCATGCTGCGGGCAGTTCCCTCGACAGTTCTCATAGCGGCTTCAATGGTGTTAGCATGAAGGTCTTTCATTTTAAGCTCGGCGATTTCCCTGATTTTTTGCCGGGGAATAGTGCCGGCAACATCATGCCCGGCGCGTCCGCCGGCTTTTTCCAGACTTAAGGCTTTCTTAATAAGGTCGGAGGCTGGGGGCGTGCGGGTAACGAAGGTATAGCTCCTGTCTTCATATACCGTGATTTCCACCGGAATGATAGACCCAGCCTGTTTAGCGGTGCGCTCGTTATATTCTTTGCAGAAAGCCATGATATTCAGGCCATGCTGACCCAAAGCCGGACCGACCGGCGGGGCGGGATTAGCCTGACCGGCGGGTATCTGTAATTTAATAACTGTTTTAACTTTTTTTGCCATTTTGCTTCTCCAAATATTTTACAATTTATCTATCTGTAAAAAGTCAAGCTCCACCGGCGTTTCCTGACCGAATAAGGAGAGAAGCACCTTGACTTTGCCCTTTTCCATGTTAATCTCGTCAACGACGCCAACAAAATCAATAAAGGGTCCATCCGTGACCCGGACGCTTTGCCCTTTGCGGAAGCCCACTTTGACCTTGGGGGCTTCAGCCTGCATCTGTTTCAAAATTTCGCTTATTTCTTTTTCCCGGAGGGGGGTGGGGGTATTACCGCTACCGACAAACCCGGTGACCCCGGGGGTATTGCGAACTATGCTCCAGGTATTTTCATCCATTTTCATTTCTACCAGAACATAGCCGGGCAGAATTTTCTTGGTTATGGTGCGTCTTTTACCACCCCTGACCTCTATTTCATCTTCCGTAGGTACGACTATCCGCATAATTTCGTTGCCGGAGTCCATGAACTTGATACGCTGTTCCAGGTTTTTCTTGACACGCTCTTCATGCCCGGAATAGGTATGAATGACGTACCAGTGTTTTTCAGTTTCCGCCACAAGCGACCTCTCTACCCGAATTTCTGGAAAAAGCTTTGCAGGCACATTCCATATTACAACCTCATCAACCGGAGAGCCGAGCCATTAGCCCGTGAAAAACCTAGTGACAAGTGTTGAAAAACCTAAATCCAAGGCTCCGAGGACAATACCGGTAATAATAACCACGAGAAGCACCATCCCGGTTAAATACACAACCTCCCGGCGTGTGAGCCAGACTACTTTTTTCAGCTCATTGAAAATTTCGCTGAAATATCTAAAAAGGAAAAAACCCTTTTTTTGTGGTACAATCGGTTGTGTCATTGGCAGTCACTTCCAGTCATCTTCGCAGCGTTACTTAGTCTCCTTATGCAGGCGATACATGCGGCAGCGGGGACAATATTTATTTAACTCCAAACGCTGCGAATCGTTCTTCCTATTTTTCGTGGTTGTATAGTTACGCTCCTTGCACTCGGAACAGGCAAGGTAGATAATGCCTCTCGCGTCAGCTTTCTTAGCCATGTTTACTCAATGATACTGGTAATGGTGCCAGCACCTACCGTCCTTCCTCCTTCACGTATGGCGAAACGCAAACCTTTCTCCAAGGCGACGGGGTAAATGAGTTTTATCTTCATATTGATATTATCGCCGGGCATGACCATTTCGACGCCCTGCGGCAGTTCAATGGTGCCGGTGACATCAGTAGTTCGGATATAGAACTGGGGTTTATATCCATTGAAGAAAGGAGTATGGCGGCCGCCTTCATCTTTGCTTAAGACGTAAACCTGCGCCTCCGCATAGGTATGGGGTTTAATGGAGCCGGGAGCCGCGAGGACCATACCGCGCTCGAGATCTTCACGTTCAATGCCTCTTAAAAGCGCACCGATGGCGTCGCCGGCTTCCGCCCGGTCGAGCGACTTATGGAACATTTCCAAACCCGTGACGACGACGCGTCGCGGTTCATGATGCAGACCGACGATATCAACTTCGTCGCCTACTTTCACTGTGCCGCGTTCGACTCTGCCGGTAGGCACGGTGCCGCGGCCTTTAATACTGAATACATCTTCTATATGCATCAGGAAAGGCTGGTCTATAGCACGCTTGGGGGTAGGAATAAAGTCATCAACGGCATCCATGAGCTGCAGGATAGGGCCGCACCACTGGCAATCCCTCTTGCCGCAGCCGCATTCCAGGGCTTTAAGAGCGCTGACTCTAATGATAGGGGTTTTATCGCCGGGGAACTCATATTTGTTGAGGAGTTCCTTGACCTCGACCTCTACCAGCTCCAGCAGTTCTTTATCTTCCATGGCGTCGACCTTATTCAGGGCGACGACGATGTAAGGAACGAGCACCTGGCGGGCGAGCAGGACATGCTCGCGGGTCTGGGGCATAGGACCGTCCGGGGCGCTGACTACCAAGATAGCGCCATCCATCTGGGCGGCGCCGGAAATCATGTTTTTAATAAAGTCAGCATGTCCAGGGCAGTCGATATGGGCATAATGCCGTTTTTCTGTTTCATATTCGACGTGCTGGATAGCGATGGTCATACCCCTAGCTTTTTCTTCCGGAGCATTATCAATGCTTTCGAAGGGGCGGAACTGGGTCTTGGAACTCTGCTTCGACAAGACCAGTGTTATCGCCGCGGTCAGCGTCGTCTTACCGTGGTCGACGTGTCCAATCGTACCTACGTTTACATGCGGTTTTGACCTATCAAATTTCTGCTTAGCCATTTCATCCTCCCTAATTTTCCGAGCCCACCATCAGATTCGAACTGATGACCCCATTCTTACCAAGAATGTGCTCTACCGACTGAGCTAGGTGGGCATCGGTTATTATTATACCGATTTTAGTTACTATTTGTCTATACCAGCAACGCGTTTGAATACCAAATTATGGTGGAGGGAGCAAGATTCGAACTTGCGTAGCCCTTAGGGCGGCAGATTTACAGTCTGCTCCGATTGGCCGCTCCGGCATCCCTCCAGACATTACCCGCCGCACTAACCCAAGCCCGAGAAGGGAATCGAACCCCCAACCTACCGATTACAAATCGGTTGCGCTACCGTTGCGCCACTCGGGCACCTAACTCAAACCATGCCAGGAAAACAAAAAAGCAACCTAAATATTATAGTTTCAGCTAAAATAAAAGTCAAGCTGAATGCGCTTTCCACATAATGCTTAAGTGCGATATATAATGCGCATTCTCCTCCGGAAAAAGAACCCGGCGATCAGCCCCACCACCAAGCCCCCAAGATGAGCCTGCCAGCCGATGCCGGGGATGAAGTAAGGAATAGACCAGAGCACCATGAAGATAAGGACAAACGCCCAGAGGCGCATAGGGATAACGCCCCAGAGGGCTATCTTCAGGTTAGGCATCATGACCACCAGAGCACCAGCCAGTCCATAGATAGCGCCGGAGGCACCAATGGCTACCGAATTGGGGACACCCAGCCAGATATAGACGCCGTTGCCGATGATGCCGCTGACGAAGTAGAGGAGGAGGAACCATTTTACGCCCACCAGCCGATAAACGACCTGCCCGAAGAAGAAGAGGGTAATCATGTTACCAAAGATGTGCCAGAAATCGACATGCACGAACATATTGGTTAATATCGTCCAGGGTTGCTGGGTGAACAGCGATGGTATCAGTCCAAAATAGTAGAGGAGCTTATCGCTATTAATAAAAGAACCAATATAGACGATGAGGTTGAGAATTATTATTATGTAAACTGGGTTTTGCCAGAAACCGCCAGTACCCCCCGTCCAGATTCTCTGCCGGGGGGCGGGGGGCGGGGTCCGCATATAGTCTCTATCATCTAAGGGCATAATTAACCTCAATAAAAGAATGGGGAAAGTCCTATATTTATATTATATCAGCTTTAGAACGCGGGCGCATTAACTTGACTAAAAAGCAGCGAAAGGCGATAATATTTAGGATTTCCCGTCATACTCCCCGATAGCTCAACGGTAGAGCGGGCGGCTGTTAACCGCTAGGTTCAAGGTTCGAATCCTTGTCGGGGAGCCAAGTTTTCTGCGTACTATATACAGGCAAGGAGGAGCTTATGGTAAAGGTAGTAAGTTTTGATAAATTGAAAAACGTTGTACGTGAACCGAATGTCGTTGAGTTAAAACCCTGGAAATCCATCCACAAACAGATTAAAGAGCCGATGGTTACCGGCATGGGGGGCATGGACATCCCCGAATCAGTCCTCGCTATGGGTTTCGCCCGCATTACAAAACCGGTATGCATGGGTTCACCGACCCACAAACACCCCCACGACCAGTGGATATATCTCATTGGCGATACTGATAACTTCGGCGAGTTAGATGCCGATATTGAAATGACACTCGGTAAAAAGGTTGTAAAAATCAATTATCCCTGTTACGTCTTTATTCCGAAGAACGTCATGCATTGCCCGCTGGATGTAAAGCGCGTGGGTAAACCTTTCATCTTCATCGATGCCAGGGTTACCGAAGAGGCATCCGTCCGCCCGACCACGCCGCCTAAAAAACACCCTGTAATCAAATACATCGCCAACCCTAAGAAAAAATAACCATCAATATAATATATAAAAAGGGGCTTCTTTTCAGAAGCCCCTCATTGTTTATCAAGTCGTTACATTATTTGATATAGCCTTTTGCCACCAGCAATTCGGCGGCTAATATTGCCCCGCCCGCCGCCCCGCGGTTGGTGTTATGGTGGAGTCCCACGAAACGGATATCGAAGACGTTGCAGGGACGTAGCCTGCCGACCGTTACCGCCATGCCGTTACCAGCATCACGGTCCTTGCGGGGCTGGGGGCGGTCGGGTTCGTCACGGTAGATAATGGGGGGAATGGGGGCGGTGGGCAACTTTAGCTCCTGGGGGAGCGACGTAAAGCTGCGCCAGATTTTTATAACCTCGTCCAGCGACGGTTTTTTGCCAGCGAACTTGAGACTAACGCAGGCGACATGCCCATCCGAAACCAGCACGCGGTTGCAGTGCGCGGAAATTTTAATGCTGGCGTCGGACATGATTTTGCCACCGGCCACCTTGCCCAGGATTTTCGCCGGCTCTACTTCCGACTTTTTTTCTTCATCGGCGAGGGTGGGCATAACGTTATCTATCAGGTCGATGGAGGCAACACCGGGATAGCCAGCGCCGGAGACAGCTTGCAGCGTGGCGACAATCATCTGCGCGATAGGATAGCCAGCCGCAATCAGGGCATAGATGGGCAACATATAGCTCTGGATACTGCAGTTGGGCTTAACAACGAGGAGTCCGTCTTTCCAGCCGCGCTGCTTACGCTGTCGGGGGATAATATCCAAGTGGGCGTGATTTATCTCTGGAATTATCAGCGGTATATCCTCGGTGGCGCGGTGCGCCGAGTTATTGGAAACCACAGCGAAACCTTTGGCGGCGTACTCTTCTTCTAAAGCGATAATAGCTTTTTTATCCAGCTCCACCGCCGAGAAGATGATATTGCACTTGCCGATGGCTTTAGCCACGTTGCTAGCGTCCTCGACAACCATATTGCGATAGGCTTCCGGGATATCAACATCCAAGTGCCATCGGCCCGCCACCGCGTCAGTGTATTTTTTACCGGCGGAGTTCGGCGAAGCCGCGAGATAGACGACCTCGAACCACGGGTGGTGAACGAGCAGCTTGAGATAGTTCTGCCCCACCATACCCGTCGCCCCGAGAACACCCACCTTAAATTTCTTGTTCATCCTTTGCCTCTTGAAAAACAATTATAGGTAAATTATACCAGAGCTA
>JBGOXC010000190.1:0-3213 GCA_041478935.1 Dehalococcoidia bacterium | reverse complement strand
CGCTCGATAGCCTGCTCCAGTGTATCGGTGGTGATGACCCCGAAGATGACCGGTACGCCCGTCTTCAGCGCCACATTGGCAATACCCTTGGCGACCTCGCTCGCGATGTAGTCGAAGTGCGGTGTCCCCCCTCTTATCACCGCCCCTAGGCAGATGACGGCGTCGTATTTCTTTAATTCCGCCATTTTCTGCGCAATCAGCGGAATCTCGAATGACCCCGGCGTCCACGCTACTTCGATGTCGGTCTCGGCTACCCCATGACGATTCAGGGCGTCCTTCGCCCCGTCCAGCAGCTTGGTACTGAAAAATTCGTTAAACCGCGAGACGACAATCCCGAATTTCAATCCCTTGCCTATCAGATTCCCTTCATAAGTTTTGCTCATGGTTATCTCCTTAGTCTGATTTATCGCTATCGGCATCCACAATGGTTAGCAGATGCCCCATTTTTTTCTGTTTGGTTTGCAGGTAGCGGCGATTATACTTGTTGGGTTTAGTGGTGAGGGGCAGCTGTTCCGTTATCTTCAGTCCGTAGCTTTCCAGGCCGCTTCCTTTTTTAGGATTATTCGTCATCAATCGCATATTGCGTATTCCTAGGTCGGCGAGTATTTGTGCACCGATGCCGTAGTCACGTTCATCGTCTTTAAAGCCTAGCGAGAGATTGGCCTCGACAGTATCCATGCCTTTATCCTGCAAGGCGTAAGCTTTTATCTTATTGTGGATGCCGATGCCCCGCCCCTCTTGTCTTAAGTAAAGAACAACGCCTCGCCCCTCCTCCGCTATGCGCTTCATTGCCATTTCAATCTGCTCACCACAGTCACAGCGCATACTATGGAAAACATCGCCAGTCAGGCATTGGCTATGCACCCGCACCAGCACCGGTTCATTGGTGTTCACGTCGCCCATGACCATCGCCAGGTGTTCGTCAGGGTCAGTGGTGCTTTTATAAGCGATTACTTTAAAATTGCCATACTTGGTTGGCAGTTTAGCCTCGGCAACTTTTTGCACCAGTCTTTCGTGGCGGTAGCGGTAAGCGATAAGGTCGGCCACGCTGATGATTTTTAAATTGTGCTTTTTAGCAAATATTTCTAGCTGCGGCAGGCGTGCCATAGTGCCGTCCTCGTTCATAATTTCACAGAGTACACCAGCAGGTTTTAACTCGGCCATTCTGGCAAGGTCGACCGTTGCCTCGGTTTGTCCTGCCCGTACCAGTACGCCACCTTCCCGGGCGCGCAGGGGAAACATGTGTCCTGGTATTAAAATGTCTTCCGGTTTGGTCTTGGGATCGACCATTACCTGTACTGTTCTTGCCCTATCTGCCGCTGATATGCCGGTAGTAGTGCCCTCTCTGGCTTCAACCGGTACGGTAAATGGTGTACCGAATTTTGACGTGTTGTTATTGGAAATCATCGGTATGCGTAAAGCGTCCAGCCTTTCGCCAGTCATTGGCATGCAGATAAGACCCCGCCCGTATTTAGCCATAAAGTTAATAGATTCTGCTGTGACCTTTTCGGCAGCCATCACAAGGTCGCCCTCGTTCTCCCGGTTTTCATCGTCCACTACGATAACGAATTTACCGGCTTTGATATCTTTAATAGCTTCCGGTATGGTGGCTAGTGCCATTTTTGCTCCTTAGTTCACCATGAATCCATGTTCCCGTAAAAACTCGGCGGTCAGGCCTGTGCTCGGCGTTTTTTGCAGCTCGGCCACGTATTTACCTATGATGTCCACCTCCAGGTTAACCAGGTCGCCTGGCTTTCTGTCCGCCAGTATCGTATGCTCGCGCGTGTAGCCGACGATGGATACGCCGAAGGTATCGGTGTCTTTAGTGGTAACGGTCAGGCTTGTGCCGTCCACGGCGATAAAACCCTTGGGTACGATGTACCGCATCACTTCAGGCTCGGCACGGAACCTCATAAGCAATGCCTCACCCTCATTAGTGATTTGGAGGACCCTTCCGGTATCGTCGATATGTCCCTGCACTAAATGCCCGCCGATTTCGCCGTTGAGTTTTATTGGCCTTTCCAGATTCACTCTATCGCCAGGGTGCAGCAGACCGAGATTGGTTTTCCTCAGCGTCTCCGGCATAACGTCCACGGAAAAAGACTTCTCATTAAAAGCGGTTACCGTCAGGCAAATACCATTGACGGCGATGCTCCCACCCAGCTGTAAATCCTTGAGTGTTTGCTTAGCACCTACGGTCAGTTTGCCCGCCGTAACGGAGACAATACTGCCTACTTCTTCTATGATGCCGGTAAACATGTTCGCCCCTAAGAGGATTCTTAACTATTTGATAGTATTTTAACACTTGTCATAAGAAAGGCGCAATAAATAAGATAGGGGCAGACTTAAAATCCACCCTTATTACGTGTATGTATTATTTTAGTTACTCTGTCTGCCTGCTGTGCCCTTCGCTGTTTTAATATTGGCTTTTTCCGGCTCCTTGGGGCGTAGAGCGCGAGTAGCCTTGCCGGCCTGCCACATCTCGGAGTTACCCATTTCTCCCAACTCTTTGCCGAGCAGTTCTCGATAATTAGCCCCGCCGCAAGCCTCGATAACGCGTTTGGTTTCCGCCCCTCTCGCCACCCTCTTATATAGCTCTTGAAAAACCGGCATGACAGCTTTTTTGAACTTGGGCTTCCAGTCGAGCGCGCCGCGTTGCGCCGTGGCCGAGCAGTTGGAGTACATCCAGTCCATGCCGTTTTCTGCCACGAGTTTAATTAAGCTTTCCGTCAGTTCCTCGACTGTTTCATTGAAAGCTTCGCTGGGAGAATGCCCGTGGGCTCTTAAGGTGTCGTATTGAGCTTCCATAATACCCGCTAGAGCTCCCATCAATACCCCACGCTCCCCAACCAGGTCGCTAAAGACCTCGTTTTCGAAGGTCGTAGGGAAAAGGTAGCCGGAACCGACGGCGATACCCACCGCCAGGCAGCGCTCTTTAGCCCGCCCGGTGGCATCCTGGAAGACGGCGAAACTGGAGTTGATACCGGCGCCAGAAAGGAAGTTCCGCCGCAGCGATGTCCCACTCCCTTTTGGTGCTACCATGATGACGTCAACGTCTTTGGGCGGGATGATGCCCGTTTGCTCTTTATAGACGATGGAGAAGCCGTGAGAAAAGTAGAGCGCTTTGCCTGCCGTCAGCTGCTTTTTAATGGTCGGCCAGATTAGCCTTTGCGAGGCATCGCTGGTGAGCATCTCGATAATGGTGCCGCGCCT
>JBGOXC010000145.1:0-4302 GCA_041478935.1 Dehalococcoidia bacterium | reverse complement strand
GTATCATATAGTTCAACCGCTGCCACTATTAGCCTCCAACTTTACCGGCGATGATATCGCCCATCTCCTTCGTGCCCAGCTTGGTTTTGCCTGCACTCATTATATCATAGGTGCGGCAGCCTTCATTTAAAGCGTCTTCAACGGCTTTTTCTACGGCGTTGGCTTCTTTTTCCAGCGCTAGTGAATAACGTAGCATCATGGCAGCGCTTAAAATGGTAGCGATGGGATTAACCTCGTTCTTGCCGGTATGGCGCGGTGCGCTGCCATGAATCGGCTCGTACAGGCCGAAAATCTTAACACCTGGCTGCGGCACGCCAGCGATACTTGCCGAAGGCAGCATGCCCATAGAGCCAGCCAACATGGATGCCTCGTCCGTGAGAATATCGCCGAAGGTATTTTCCGTCACCAAGGTATCCAGGTAGTTGGGATTCTGGATAATGCGCATGGAACAGGCATCCACCAGCATGTGCTCCAGCTCGATATCCGGGTATTCATTGGCGACTTCTATCGTTACCTGCCGCCATAAACGGGAGGACTCCAACACATTAGCTTTATCCACCGAAATGAGCTTCTTCTGGCGGCGACGCGCTAACTCAAAGCCGACTCTGACGATACGCTCGATTTCCTGTTCCGAATACAACATGGAGTCGACGGCTTTGCGACCCGACTCCGTTTGCCAGCGCCGCTTGGGCTTACCAAAGTAGAGTCCGCCCGTAAGCTCGCGGATAAAGATAAAGTCCACCCCCTTAATCACCTCCGGCTTAAGGTTGGTGGAATCGACCAGTACCGGATAAACATGCACGGGCCGCAGGTTGGCAAAAAGCCCCAGACTTTTGCGTAGTTCTAACAGACCGTCTTCCGGGCGGACTTTAGCCAGGGGGTCGTCCCATTTAGGACCACCGACCGCGCCTAACAAAACGGCATCAGCCTTCTTGCACAGGTTAACCGTGGCTTTAGAGACAGCCGCACCTTCGGCGTCGATGGCCGCACCGCCGACCAGGCGGTGATTGAAATTAAACTGATGTCCATATTTCTTGCCAACGGCTGTCAATACTTTAATAGCCTCATTGACAACCTCGGGGCCGACGCCGTCACCAGTTAAAACTACCAAATTGAAATTCACTTGTTTCCTCCTATATTACGCTAGGCTTTGGTACGAGCCAGCCTCTTTTTTGTATAGGCAACCAATCCACCAGTTGCTATTAAGTCCGACATGAAGTCCGGATATGGCTTAGCGATGAAAGTCTTGCCGTTTGTAGTATTCTTGATGGTGCCTTTAGCTAAATCTATTTCCAGCGTGTCGCCGGCTTTGGTGTTATCTACCGCTTCGGCGCATTCAAGGAGCGGCAGGCCGATATTAATGGCATTGCGGAAGAAGATGCGGGCAAAGCTATGGGCAATAACACAGGAGATACCCGATGTCTTAATAGCCAAGGGAGCATGCTCCCGGGATGAACCACAGCCGAAGTTCGTGGTCGCCATGATGATGTCGCCAGGCTTGACCTTCTTAAGGAAAGTAGCGTCAATATCCTCCATACAGTGCCTGGCGAGCTCGTCGGGGTCGGAAACGTTAAGGTAACGGGCGGGGATAATAACGTCCGTATTGACGTCGGCGCCGTATTTAAAGACCTTGCCTTTTAGCTTCATAGAGACTCCTTGTTTATATCACTCTGCCACCAACTAGGTGGTCGAGACGAGTCTTTGACGCCAAGTTTCTTTAAATTTAACCATATTAACCTCCTCCGAGAGGTAAGTATCAATATCTTAGTTTCACACCGTGAATTACCAAACCAGATTTCCATTTTCTATCGGATTTTGGTGACAAATCCTGAAACAAATCGATATGCCCTACTAAATCAAATCCAAGCCGGGCAAAAAGGGCTAACGCTCTAATGTTCTTGGCGACGGGTTTTACGCTTAAATAACGGATTTTCCTGTTTTTCGCTTCCGTTACGACATGACGAACAAGTTTGGCGCCAATACCTTTATTTCTAAAGGCAGCCGATACTACAACCGGCTCTATTTCTCCTTCTTCTCCATAAGAAAAAAGGCCACAGAAACCTACCACCCGGTTATCTGCTTCAGCAAGCCATATGCCAATATAGCCCTCTTTGTGAATTAAACCATCGAGCCATTGGCCCTGGTCCACTAATATAGAGTGGGGCACTTCGTAAATATCGGCGTGGTGTTCCGCCAGTTCGCGGCTTAAAGCCACGCAGTCGTTATAATCGGTATCTCGATATTCGCGAATAACGACGCTCTTCACTTCATTACCTCGTCGGGGTGCGTGATTTTACCGGTGACAGCGCTGGCGGCGGCGACGGCGGGATTAGCGAGGTAGACTTCCGACTTGGCGCTGCCCATGCGGCCAACGAAATTGCGATTAGTAGTGGAAATACAGCGCTCGCCTTCCGCCAGGACACCCATATGCCCGCCGAGGCAGGGTCCACAAGTGGGCGTGCTGACCGCGGCGCCGGCTTTAACGAATATCTCGATAAGCCCCTCCGCTAAAGCGTCAAGGTAGACCTGCTGCGTACCGGGAATGATGATACAGCGAATGCCGGGTCGTACCTTATGCCGTCTGAATATCTGGGCAGCTAGGCGTAGGTCTTCAATGCGGCCATTGGTACAGCTCCCAATAACCGCCTGGTCTATTTTTACATGACCCGCTTTACTGACGGGCTTAGCGTTAGCCGGCGAATGCGGTAGAGAGACCTGCGGCTCGATAGTGGTGACGTCGTATTCAATCACCCTATCGTATTCGGCATCGACATCCGTCTCATAGACAAGGTAACTCCGCTTGGCTCTAGACTTTATGTAAAGTTGTGTTTTGTTATCTACATGGAATAGACCAGCCTTACCGCCAGCCTCAATAGCCATGTTAGCCATGGTGAAACGCCCGTCCATGGACAGCTCTTCGATCGCCTCTCCGGTGAACTCCATGGCAGCATAGAGAGCGCCATCCACACCGATATCGCCGATAGTATAGAGAATCAGGTCTTTGCCCCCTACCCACTTGCCCAGCTCGCCGCGGTAGACAAACTTAATGGTCGGCGGGACCTTCATCCAAATATCACCGGTAGCCATGGCCACAGCGATATCCGTCGACCCCATGCCGGTAGCAAAAGCGCCTACCGCGCCATAAGTGCAGGTATGAGAATCCGCCCCGATGACGACATCACCGGGGAGGACCAAACCCTGTTCCGGCAGGAGGACATGTTCGATGCCCATTTCGCCGACGTCATAAAACCTGATGCCCTGCTCGCGGCAAAACTCCCGCATCTGCTTAACCTGCTCCGCGGAAAGGATATCTTTATTCGGCACAAAATGGTCGGCGACCATGACGATTTTAGATTTATCGAAGACTTTATTCACACCGAGACGGCGGAACTCATTAATGGCGATGGGGGCGGTAATATCGTTAGATAAAACCATATCCACCCTGGCGTTGATAAACTCACCCGGGACGACCTCTTTTTTACCGGCATGAGCCGCTAGTATTTTCTCTGCTAGGTTCACAGTTCTCTCCTAATTTAACAAACAATCAATGACTGCTTTTGGGCTTTTTAAGATGGGGCAATAACAGCGTAATCAGCACCAGTACCGTTGCCGCCGGCGCGATGTAATACATCCCCGCACCAGCCGCCATGCCGATAGCCGCCACCGCCCAGATAGTAGCCGCGGATGTCAGCCCCTTTACCTCACCGCCGCTGCGGTGTAGGATTACACCGGCGCCGATGAAACCAATACCGGTAGCAATGCCGGCAGCGATACGGGCGGGGTCACTGCCAGAGAAGGCGAAAATAGAAAGAACGGTAAACAGTGCCGAACCCAAGCAAATGAGCATATTCGTCCGCAGACCGGCTTCTTTACCGGACATCTCCCGCTGGAAGCCAATAACCGCCCCCAGGAAAGTCGCCAATAATAACCGCAGCACCATTTCTAATTCAACGTTCATTTTTTACCAGCCTTATTTTTCCGCGCGGTGAGCAAACGGTTGAGTGCATTAATATATGCCTTAGCGCTGGAGACAATTATGTCGGTATCTGCGCCACGGCCGGTATAGTTAACGCCTTCGCTCTCTATTCTTATCAGAACTTCACCGATGGCGTCAATACCCTCCGTAATCGATTTTACCGTGAACTCTGTTAGTTGATTAGGCACATTCACCAGACGATTAATAGCTTTGTATACGGCGTCGACGGGACCGGTGCCAAGCGCGGCATCCTCTAAAGCTTTGCCGTCGGGGCCGATGAGGCGAACCGCTGCCGTGGGAATACCACGGTCGCCGCAGGTAACCTG
>JBGOXC010000178.1:0-3376 GCA_041478935.1 Dehalococcoidia bacterium | reverse complement strand
GCCCCAGATGCTCGTATCGCTGGTCTCCAGGTGATGTTCGGAGACGCCTTTATAAACCTCTGGCGACTTTTCCCACTGTTTAACGAGGTCGGCGCCGATGGCGGCATGAGTGCCTTCAACCTCACGGTCAACGGCTTTGCCTATATCGTGCAGCAGGCCGACCTTTTTGGCGGTATTAACGTTAGCCCCGATTTCCGAGGCAATCATACTGGCCAGGTAGGCCACCTCGATGCTGTGTTCCAGGGCGTTCTGCCCATAGCTGGTGCGATATTTCAGCCGACCCAGTAATTTTATGAGTTCGGGATGCAGCTGCACGCCCAGCTGTAGGGCTGCCTGCTCGCCGGCTGTCTGAATTGCCTGCTCTACATCGCTCTTGGCTTTGGCGGCCATTTCTTCAATGCGCGCCGGATGGATACGCCCGTCCTGGATGAGCCGGTTCAGAGCGACGCGCGCAATCTCGCGGCGCACCGGGTCGAAGCTGGATATCGTTACCGCTTCCGGCGTATCGTCGATGATTAGGTCTACTCCTGTTGCCTGTTCCAACGCCCGGATATTGCGCCCCTCCCTGCCGATGAGTCTGCCTTTCATCTCGTCGTTAGGCAAAGGCACCGTGGAGACCGTGGTCTCGGAAACAATTTCAGAAGCGCTACGCTGTATCGCCACGGAGAGTATCTCCTGGGCTTTCTGGGCGGACTCTTCCTTCAGCTTATTTTCCCACTGGTGGAGGCGACGAGATGCCTCGCTCTGCATCTCTACCTCCATCGTGCCCAGCAACGCTTGTTTAGCCTCATCAACGGACATACTGGCAACAAGCTCCAGTTGCTTAAGCTCCTTGTCTTTCAACTCGGTAACCTCGGCTTTAATTGCGTCGATTTCCTTCTCACGATTGTTCATGTTGCGCTCACGCTGTTCGACGCCTTCCAGCTTGTGGTCCAGCGTCTCTGATTTCTGGGTGAGCCGATTTTCCTGTTTCTGCACTTCGGCGCGCCGTTCGCGGTAATCGTTATCGGCCGCTGTTTTAATGCTTTTGGACTCATTCTGGGCTTCTTCCAGGACATTCTTAGCTTCGGTCCTGGCATCGGCCACCATTTTTACGGCTTTCCTTTCAGCAATGCGTATCTGGCGATTAAAGAGAACCCGGCGAAAAATGAAAAGGCCTATTACACCCAATATTGTGCCAATGATAAAGGCAAAACCTATAGCAATATATGTTAAAGCTGCATCCACTTCACCCCTCCTTTATATAATTATTTTTATTTAGACACTATTTCCAGGTTTTTTTCTTGCCACACCTTTTCCGTTATTTCTTTAATTATGCCGTAGCTAAAGCCCCGCCGGCCCAGGTAGCCGCCCAGGCGTTGGCGAAAGGTCTGATAATCGGTTGTTGATAACCGGCGTGCTCTATTAAGAGCCGCCCGGTAGGCACTATCTTTATCATCAATTTCGTTGATTATTTGTTCGATGATATCGCTGCTTAGTCCCTTTCGTTTGAGTTCCAGCTTTGTGAGCCGCCGGCTGCGCGGACTAAACGTTTCACGGTTTTCTTTCCAGAACTGGGCAAAGGCGGCATCATCCACCAGCCCTTGCTCCTTAAGCCGGCCGAGCGCCTTATCGATACATGTGTTGTCAAATCCATGGCGTTGCAGACGCTGCCTGATTTCCGCCTCGCTCCGCTGACGGTAGCCAAGATAGCGTAGCGCCGCATTAAGGCAGCGCTGGTAAAGGTCCAGACCCGCCAGCTTTTCCCGCCGGTCTTCACTCACCTCCTGTCCCACCTTTAAACCCTCTTTCAGGACAGTTTCGGCGAGCAGTGCCAATGCCGGTTTTCCATCGAGGAAAACGTTAACGTGTTTTCCCCGTCCTTTTCTTTTCTTAATTTCTGTTATGTTAGCCATTCGGCTAAGCCCTCATAAAACACAAAAGGCTGAAGCTTGAACTTCAGCCTGCTTAATTACAATTATTCGGTTTACTGCCGGTTATTTCTTTATTCTTCTTCTGATGATGTTACATGGGCAGTGCCGGCTGAAGCTCTTATTTTCTCTTCAATTTCTTTGGCAAGCTCAGGATTTTCTCGGAGATACCCCTTGGCACTCTCCCTGCCTTGCCCGAGGCGGATGTCGCCGTAAGAGAAAAATGCGCCGGCTTTACTGATGAAGCCCATCTCGATACCGATATCAAGGATATTGCCCTCCCGGCTGATGCCGTGGTCAAACATAATGTCAAATTCGGCGCTGCGGAAGGGAGGAGCAACTTTGTTCTTTACTACCTTAGCTTTTATATGACTGCCGATAGCTTCGTTACCCTGTTTGATGGTCTCGGCGCGCCTTAGCTCTATTCTCGTCGAGCTGTAGAACTTCAGCGCTCTGCCTCCAGTCGTTACTTCGGGGTTACCAAAGACGATGCCGACTTTTTCGCGGAGCTGGTTGATGAAGATTACTGCTGTGCCGGACTTACCGATGGCGGCTGCCAGCTTCCTTAAAGCCTGCGACATCAGGCGGGCTTGTAGCCCCATTTGGGGGTCTCCCATGTCACCTTCGATTTCCGCCCGGGGAACCAGTGCCGCGACGCTGTCGATGATAATGGCGTCGACAGCGCTGCTTCTTACCAGCGCTTCGGTGATTTCCAGGGCTTGCTCGCCGGTATCGGGCTGTGAAATCAGGAGATCACCAACATTGACGCCGCAATTGGCAGCATAACTGGGGTCAAGCGCG
The DNA here is from genome assembly GCA_041478935.1 of Dehalococcoidia bacterium. Classification (GTDB taxonomy): domain Bacteria; phylum Chloroflexota; class Dehalococcoidia; order Dehalococcoidales; family RBG-16-60-22; genus RBG-13-51-18. Next base: position 665 of record JBGOXC010000178.1, on the reverse strand, counting down.
TGCTCGGCATCGATATAAGCGACCGTACCTCCTCTTTTTTGCGCTTCGGCAATGATATGTTGAGCCAGGGTAGTTTTTCCCGACGATTCGGGACCGAATATTTCCGTGATACGTCCTCTCGGTATCCCTCCTATTCCGAGGGCGAGGTCTAGAGCCAGTGAACCGGTTGGAATGGCTTCAATCGGCGACATTGAGGCACTGTCTCCAAGTTTCATAATGGAGCCTTTACCGAATCTTTTTTCTATCTGACCGATAGCCAATTCCAGGGCTTTTTCTTTTTCCGTTGTCATCCTTTTGCCTCACCCCGATAATAGCACAACTGTTTCATCAACACAAGTATTTTTTAGAGGAATATTTTACTGACTTTTTGATATAACCCCAGAACATGTTTATAATGCTAATGTAGCCGCATTTTATTAATATAAAACGTGAGGAGTATGAAGAAGATGAGCAGTCTTGGCGGTAAAGTCGCCCTTGTCACGGGGGCTGCCAGCAAGAGGAGTATGGGACGCGCCATCGCCGTACGCTTGGCTAAGAGGGCGCCGACGTGGCGATTCTGGATAAATATGTTGCACCTAAGAGCATTTGGCCCGGCGAAGGCAGCTGGGGAGGGCTGAATGCCGTGCTGGAAGAGATAGAAGCCGAAGGCAGAAAGGGCATGATGC
>JBGOXC010000180.1:0-3351 GCA_041478935.1 Dehalococcoidia bacterium | reverse complement strand
TCTTCTGCCCAGCTGACGATGGTGGGGAATACGCCATAAATACCTTCAATGATATCTGCACCCCCGAGGTCGATAAGCGCCTTGGTCATGGCCGCATGGCAGACGCCGATGGTTACATCAGGATATATCCCCAGGTCCTTGGCGTTCTGGATGATAATCGCCGCCGGTTTAGGTGTGGATGAGATATAGATTACATCAGGGTTCAATGCCTTGATGCGGGTCAGAGCTTCCATTTCCGAGAGAGTGGTGGCTACGTGCTCTTCCGTAGCGATAATCTCGACGCCTAAAGTGTCGGCCATTGCCCGGGCGGCATTCTTCGCGCCGGCGCCAGTGGGATTAGCCAGTAGCATTAATGCCATCCTGGGTTTGCCAGTGCCTTGCCAGATATTGTCCAGGTAGTATCGGGTGAAAGCTGTCCAGTCGTCACCGTAGTCTGGCATCTGACCGTAGATATGCTGCGGCGGATGATAATTGCTCGGTGAAGAATACGCTACCAGGCCGGGGAATCCCGCGCGGTTGGCTATTTCCTGGACATAGCCCATCTCCGTGGAAGAAGAAGTCGTGAAAAAGAGGCAGCCTTCATCCATGAACTGATTGATGTTGGTCACGGCCTGGTCGGCATTGTATCGACTATCTAGATTAATAGCCTCAATCATGTAGCCGTTCACACCGCCCAACTCGGTATTGATATATTCAATACAGTCTAGGTTGGCGTCCCTTAAAGGCACTCCTTTTTCCGAAGCAGGCCCGGTGGTCGGCGTCATGATGCCGATTTTGAGTGTTTGGCCCGGGTGTTCTTTAGGTCCGCAGGCGCCAATTATGGGTATCATCATCACTAATAGCGCCAGGCAGATTATGGTATTTATTATCAGCAGTTTTTTATTTTTCATATCTCCTCCTTTAGAGTTTTTTCGCTTACTGTTGATATTTTTAAACATCATTACATCGTCTGTATCCTCCTTTGCTTAATATGAGAATGGCCACAAACGATATGCGGCTTTAAATAGAGCCCAGCGATGTGCCAGCCCTCTAGGCTCAAGTATTAGGAATAACACGATAATAAGCCCAAAAACCATCGGTGCTACGCCAGTAGCAAAACCGGCCGGAAAACTCGTGAAAGTCCTCTCCAGGAATGGCACCAGGTAAATCGGCAGCAGTACTTTGTGGATCACGCGCGTGCATACCACCCCGCGTAGCGGCCCTATCGTTGTACCCCGCCCGCCGATGATAATTATCCCGATGTAGAGTATCGAATCGGTAAAGCTGAACTGCTCGGCATTTAAACTGTATGTCGTATGGGCCAGCAGCGCGCCGGCAATGCCGGCGAAGAAACAACCGATGAAGAAAGCCAGCAGCTTGTAATAATTAACGTTAATGCCCATCACTTCGGCGGCAAGGTCGTTATCGCGGATGGCGATGAAAGCCCGACCCACCTTGGTTCTGGTCAGGTTTTTCGCGAAAAACAACTCCAATACAACAATCACCCTCACGAGGAACAACTGTTTCACATCGCTATCAAAAACCAGCCCGCCGATGGAGGCATAAGGCACTGAAATCCCCTCGAAGCCCCCCGTCAGTCCCCAGTGGTTGATAACCCAGATGATAATAAACTGGGCGGCAATAGTTGTGATTGCCAGATAGAAACCTTTTACCCGCACCGAGGGCAGGCCGAAGATTATGCCTACTACTCCGGCCACCACGCCCGCGCTGATAAGCCCGACGAGGAACGGCATCTCAAATCGATTGGTCAGGATAGCCGACGTATAAGCGCCCACGGCGATAAAACCGGCATGCCCAATGGATAGCTGGCCGCAATAACCCACCATGATATTCAATCCCAACGCGGCAATGATGGTGATGCCGATGGAATTTACAGTATTCAGCCATAGATGATTAAACAAAAGCGGCGGCACGGTAAACAACACTGCTAAGAAGCCAATCAGCAGCACCCAATGCGTCCCGGTGCGGAAGATAGCCATATCTTGAGCGTAGTTATAATTGCGCGTCCCGCAGGGCAAACTCATCTGCTATATCCTCTCTATCCGCTTCTCGCCGAATAGCCCGAATGGTTTAATAATCATAACGATGATAATAATAATGAAAGGTATAATATCCCTTACCCCACCCCACGTATATGTCGTAAGATAGCCCCCGCCCAGTGTTTCCGCCAGACCGATAATCGGTCCGGCAATCAGCGCCCCGACGAATGAATCCAGCCCGCCCAAAATAACCACGGAGAAGGCTTTCAGTCCGGTATCCACCAACCCGTGCGAAATACCGCCGATGCTGGAAATTAAAACACCCCCGATTGCCGCCACCACGCAGGCTAACATCCACGAGGTGGAAAACACCCTGGTTACCGGTATGCCGCAAGCTTGTACCGCCATCTGGTCGTCAGCGGTGGCGCGCATGGCAACGCCCATCTTGTGGTAGCGGAAAAAGAGCGTCAATAGGATAAATACCGCCAGGCAAATGCCGATAACCCAGAGATATTCCTGTGAAATTACCGCCGGGCCGATATGGACGACATCTTTAGGGAACAGGCGGGGCAGCGCATCCACACTCCACGGCCAGATAAATGTAATAATGCCCTCGATAAAATAGCCTATGCCCAGCGTCACGGCGATGAGCGAAAGTATCGGCTGGGCGATGAGGGGACGCAGCGCAAAGCGCTCGATAGTCCACCCCAGGCAAAGCGCGAAAATAAGGACGATTGGTAAGGCGAGATACGGCGGTAGATTCGCCTGCAATAACATGGAATAAGTGAACCAGGAGGATAGCAGTACTATCTGCCCTAGCGCCAGGTTGGCGACGCTGCTCGATTTCCAGATGAGCACGAAGCCCAGCGCAATGAGGGCATAAACCATGCCTACCGATAAGCCGGTGATGACATATTGCAATAACTCATCCATAATCTATGCTGCCTCTCCTCTGATACCTCTAATATGTATGCCGGTCGTTACCATGCCCTTGCGCCCGTCTCTGTAAGTTACTGGCGCCTGGACGTCTATCTTATCTCGTCCGCTGTATAAAGCGTCAATAAGTTCTTTATAGCGTTGTTCCATGAACTCACGCCGAAGCTTTCTCGTACGCGTTAGCTCTGCTTCATCCGGGTCGAATTCTTTATGCAGTAGCACGAACTTTTGCACGCGGGATGCTTCGGGCAGATAACCATTAACCCGCTCTAAGTCCTGCCTTACCAGGTCGGCCACCTCTTTTTTCTGGGAAAGGTCGACGAAGGTGGTATAAGGGATACGGTGGCGCTCCGCCCATTTACCCACCATAGCAAAGTCAATGTTCACGATAGCAGAAACATAGTCTTTGTCTTTCCCGCCGATGACCATGGCGTCT